>JANWYS010000040.1 GCA_025054875.1 Cytophagaceae bacterium
ATTTTTCAGTTGAGGTTAGGTTTGGAGGCTTAAAGGGCAAGGAGATGGTTTAATGTTTAATATTTGAAAACAAAACGTCAAACCATCGCCTTCGTTTTAATGGAACGGATATTTTCAGTACTTTCTTGTTTCCTCTTTTACCAAGCAAATTCCAACTGCAATGCAATTGAATTTTATCTTTATAAAAATTGATAATACAAATCTCATCCGATTAGCCATCTTCATCCAAACGATTCTACCATACTCACAGCGTCTATGCAATGGTTACATCGGCCTTCCGGTAAACCCAACTCTTCAAGAACCTTCCTGATGCCTGTCTTGCCAAGCAGTCGCTTCACTTGTAGCATCCCATTCCAAAGGGTTGACACATTTGTCCGTGTATTCGTAGTCCATTTCTTATGTAAGTTTTGGTTACATCACAAAAAAGGAAATCTCTTTCGAAAACTCCTTGAAAATTCCACATTGAAAGGAAAAATCAGTGTTGAAATTGTATATTCAACTGAAAAATCCGGCTTTATGTCAAAGTAAAAAAGTCGAATGCATATGAGTTATTCTTTACATAAAATAATATGTAATCTATAGTACTGTATCTGCGAACTCTTTACAACGAACTTTATACCGCAATTCTCATTAGGCATACCATTAAGGAGACGAAAAAACATACGATATGAATGCAAAATCAAATTACGATGGAACATATATAAGCCTTGGTTGACCTGTAGTCCGGTAGATATGGAGAACGTGATCATTTGAGGAGTTTATAACCGAACATTATTCGGTGTACATTAGCTATTCAGCCAATACAACTATGAAATGTGCTTTAGAGCATCTGAGATGGAAATTGTATCTGTTGAAATTTTTTATAGATACGGATTTTAAAGTAAAACTCTTAATCTAAAAAGAATTTTATGACTATCTTACGGTAAGGTCACTACCTTTGATCGTAACGCAGAGAACCAGAAGTTATCGCAAGAAATGGATGTAAAATCTGGCCTGCCGGATAGTTGGTAGATTTGACGCTTTTAATATAACATACAAACATTTATCAAGACATGATTATTTTTCACATCAAAGAAGCATGGATAGTGTTCCTTGTGCTTGCGGCTATCAACGGTAAGGTTTTAGCACAAAATCCTAATTTCCATATTTATATTTGTTTTGGGCAATCGAATATGGAGGGGCAAGGCCCAATAGAAAATAAAGATTTGCAAGCAAATCTTCGCTTCAAAACCTTTCAGGCGTTGGACTGCCCTAATTTAGGTCGCATTAAATACAGGTGGTATGTGGCAGTGCCACCTACTTGCCAATGTTACTCCAAACTTTCCATAGCAGATTATTTTGGGAAAACCATGATAGCAAATTTGCCCGACAGTATCAGTATAGGTATCATCAATGTGTCTGTTGGGGGGTGTGATATCCGGCTGTTTGATAAGGATATATATCATCAATACGATTCTACATACACGGAGAGTTGGTTTACTTCGAAAATACAGTTATACAATGGAAACCCGTATCAGTATATTATTGATTTAGCCCGAATGGCACAGAAAGATGGAGTGATAAAGGGTATACTACTACATCAGGGAGAAACGAACACCGGACAAGAGATGTGGCCTTCGTATGTAAAAAAAATATATTTTGATATGTTAGCAGATCTGTCTTTAAAAGCTTCGGAAGTGCCGCTGTTAGCTGGAGAAGTGTTATCTGTTCCGGGAAGTTGTTGCTCTGCAATGAATGAGATCATATGGAGATTAAGAGATAGTATAGCCACGGCACATGTAATCTCATCGGCAGGATGCCGCGGTATGGACAATGCACATTTTGACTCGGAGGGGTACAGAGAACTTGGAAGGCGGTATGCTATGAAGATGTTATCGCTAATGTCGGTAAACAAGCCTACACCTACTCCCGTGAACAGAAGAAGAAAGTGAGCAGGAAACTTAGAGTTTATTTATGTAACACAAAAATTATTGAAACCTCAACTAAATGGAGTGCATAGCACATATATTGTTTTTTAAAAAAATTTAATATGAAGATAAATTAAAACTCAAAAGCGTGGAGACATGATGGTTTCATGGTTCGAGTTAGTATAACAATGTGTTTGGATGTTCAGGCAAATCTAAGCACTTAATAGAAAAAATGGTTAGTTCGTGGTATACTTCTGTGACGCTATGCTTGCACAAAAAAGCATGAGAAAACAATAGTTCTCTCATGCCCACTTATGTATTATCCCTTTTAGCTAAAATCAAAAGGCAAGCTGTCGTCTCGCTTTATAACTTCACGTCCAAAATATCGAGTATTCTGTTTAAGTCTTCAGTTGAAAGGAAAGGTATTTTTATCTCTCCTTTATTTTTCTCATCTATGACGATGCTGATTTTAGTACCGAAGTGAGACGACAATTTATTTTGCAGATGAACGATTTCGGGATTAGATTTTTTAGGTTTTTCTTTTGCAGTTTCGGAAGCAGTATTTTTCTTTTTTGCTTCTGCAAGTTCGCGCACCAGTTCTTCGGTTTTTCGCACGGAAAGATCTTCTTTAACTATTCGTTTGAAAATAGCGAGTTGGTCTTCGGCTTTTTCTATGTTGATGATGGCTCTGGCATGCCCCATAGATATTTCATCGTCGCGCAATGCAGCTTGTATGTCGGGAGGTAATTTTAGTAGCCGTAAGTAGTTATTTACAGTAGTTCTGTTTTTCCCCACTTTTTCCCCCAGCTGTTCTTGCTTAAGGTTAAACTCAGAGATGAGCCGCTGGTAGCTGAGAGCAATCTCGAGAGCATTGAGGTCTTCGCGTTGAATGTTTTCAATAAGACCCATCTCGAGCATTTGCTCGTCGTTGGCCGTGCGTATAAAAGCAGGTATGGTTTTTAACCCTGCTATTTTAGAGGCTTGAAGCCTGCGCTCGCCGGATATGAGCTGGTAGGAATGTTCAGATAATTTTCTGACGGTGATGGGCTGTATGATGCCATGTATCTTTATGGATTCTGCCAACTCTTGTAAAGCCTCCTGGTCAAAATGTGTGCGGGGTTGGTAAGGGTTGGTTTCTATGTTATCTATCGGTATTTCGTTTAGGTTAACTACGGTAGCAGAGGTTTTAAGGTCTGAAAGCTTGGTAGAATCTTTCAGAAGTGCATTTAATCCTCTTCCCAATGCGGGTTTTTTGGTTGCCATCATATTCAAAGTGTTTTACTAATTCAACAATTTGCTTTCTCCATGGATTATGCATCCATCAAAACTCAGTGCATTATGAGAATACTAAGCTCACTAGGCGTTTATGCTGAGTTTGTTTCGTTCCAATATTTCATTGGCAAGGTTCAAATAGCTTATTGCCCCTTTGCTTTCAGCATCGTGGGCTATAACGGGAAGCCCGAAGCTCGGCGATTCACTGAGCTTTATGTTCCGTGGGATAATGGTATCAAATACCAACTCGTGAAAATAATTTCTGACTTCTTCTACCACCATATTGCATAAGCGTACTCTTTGATCGTACATGGTGAGTAATACGCCCTCTATTTCCATAGAAGGATTTAAACCCTCTTTGACGATTTTTATGGTGTTCATCAATTGAGCAATTCCCTCCAATGCAAAATACTCGCATTGTACCGGTATCAGCACAGAGTCTGAAGCCGTGAGTGCATTCACTGTGATGAGGCCTAAAGATGGGTTACAATCAATGATGATAAAATCGTATTGATCCTTTACAGGCTTCAACGCACGTTGCATACGTACTTCTCGCTCTTCCAGAGATACCAACTCAATTTCTGCTCCTGCCAGGTCTATATGCGCAGGCAGCAACTCTAAATAATTTATGTTGGTTTTTATTATGGTTTTGCTTGCTTCTACACCATCAACCATGCATTCATATATGCTGGTTTCTATTTCTTTTGGATTCAACCCTAAGCCGGAAGTAGAGTTTGCCTGTGGGTCGCCATCTACGAGTAAAGTTTTGTACTCCAAAGCGGCAAGGCTTGCGGCAAGGTTTATAGCGGTGGTAGTTTTTCCCACACCACCTTTTTGATTGGCTATGGCAATGATTTTCCCCATGTTCAGTTCTTTGTTTTTTCTTCTTATTCCAAGTTAAGAAATTTTAAACAACTTAGCTTGAAATAGGTTGCTAAATTAAACGGAATGTTAATAAATTCTTTGTGTTGGGTTTTATTGTTTTGAACATGTTTTACTTGAATTAGTGTTGATAATATGTTAAATGCCTGAATCGGAATTTTTTGCGTGTGTTGTTCTTTACGATTTTTTAATGTCTCTTTGCTCAACTAAGTATCTGCGCACGATTATACATATCCTATTTTATGCCTTTTGTACTCTGCTCTGATGACCTCAATGATTTGCTCCGTAGAAACTATTAACGCATGTAATTTCACAAATACGAACAGTGCTTCATATGTAAATATTTTTGCCAATGCATAGGATGAAAATATTCAGCAACGTAATTTATAAAAACTCCTTATGTAGTTAATTTCAAAACAAGGAAAAGTAATTTTACTTGACAAATGAATCATAAAAAACCTTTGGTAACCGTAATATGTATTTGCCACAATCAGGCAAACTACGTTGAAGAGTGCTTGCAATCAGTATACGCCCAAACGTATTCGAATATAGAACTCATAGTGGTAGACAATGGAAGTACCGATGGAAGTCAGGCCGTAATTGCCAAAGTTATAAAACCAAACACTCTGTATTTCCCTTTGGATGACAACATAGGTATGTGTGCTGCTTTCAATAAAGGTTTGGCGCATGCAAAAGGAAAATACATTATAAACTTAGCTGCGGACGATGTATTGATGCCTGCAAAAATAGAACTTCAGGTTTTGTTCTTTGAACAACAAGATAGCAACACTGGAGTAATATTCAGCGATGCATTGTTAATAGATGAAAATTCAAAACCATTAAAAACTTTTTACAAACGTAACAACCAAAACCAATTACTTACTACCGTTCCGGAAGGGTACATATATGAACATTTGCTAAGGCATTATACCGTAAGCTCGCCAACATTGATGGTTCGCAAATCTGTATATGATGAAATCGGTGGGTTAGACGAATCGTTGGTGTATGAAGATTACGACTTCTACGTACGCACCGGCAAAAAATACAAGTATATGTTTCAAAACGAAGTATTGATCAAAAAAAGAATATCTGCAGGTTCGGCATCTTCTTTATTCTATCGGCCTAAAGAGAATCCTTTTTTACAGTCCACATTAATCGTTTTGAATAAAGCTACTCGTATTATTACTGAAGAGGCAGAAAAGAAATCATTGATCTACTCCATACGTTATCACATGCGGCAATCGCTTTATATGCAGTTACCCAAACTGGTGGAGGAATATTATGCACTATTACGTACGCTCATATTGCCTTCCGTCGTTGACCGTATTATTTACATTTTATCCAAAATTCCTTTTCCATATTATGAGGTGTACAAAGTATACCGTAAGTGTAGAGTATGGTGATGCTGTTTATTTCAGAATAATGCAGATACTTGCATGCGACCTATATGAATGGTACGGCTTTCGGGAGATTTTCTGCCCTCATAAGAAAATGATATTTGTAATCCATTACTTAATTTTTCCTGCCATATGGCATTCCACGTAAAGTTACTTCCGGATTGTAAAGCTTCTGCCATCTCATATCCAGCAGGTGTGTTTATGTTGAGGCTGTCGCTGATATAGATACGAATGTATTTGAACAATACGTTTATGGTTCTCTTTACAGCTTTGTTCACTTTTAATTCTACACCCGACTCTATAAGTCGTGCTGACTCTAAACGTGATGGTCTCAATATATTGATTTTGTCTGTATACCCTCCCAGTAATGTGATACGGTAAGTATTTTTCGGTTGTGCGGCTATGGCCGGAGAAATCTTTAAAATGGAAATATTGTAATTTCTTGTCTTTAAAAAATCTGATTGGTTAGCACGAGTACCACTACTGAGAATGAGTTTCAGATTGAAATAATTTTTGAAGAGATTTTTCCTGCACAACAAAGAATATTCTTCTTGTATTTTTCTTTCAAATCCTTGTGTAAGAAATTGTTTAGATTCATTAGCCAGGAAGCCAAATTCCAGTCCGTATGAGGGGTCAGCTCTGTTGAAAAACAATGAGGAGCGGATCTGTCTTTGAAGCGCTATAATTGATGTATCCGGCAAGTTATTTATTGTAGGCAAAAATCTTGAGGCTAATGACGGGTCGGTTATTTTCTTATTTACTACCCACGACGATACGGTAGAAAACTTAGAGGCAAATCTCTTAATACGCATCTCGCTGTTTCGCCACTTCCTGGGAGCTGAGGCGTCTGCACGATAGTTAAAGGTATTGCTGAATGCTTTTGTATAAACATCGGTAGGTACAAAAGCTTTTATGTATTCTCCATTTGGGTCATCGAATATTTTTTCTGAAAACTCGTTCAGGTCTTGTTTACCGTCATTGTCATAATCTATCCATACATGTGTACCCAATCCGGTAGCCACAGGCAAGTATACAAACTCGCGTTTCAACTCACGTCCCGTAGCACTAGTGATGAGAATCTCCGATGATATATGGCGTTTTAGTAAATAAGCATTCCACTCTCCCTTTCCCATCACGGTTTCTTCGTTGTCTAAAGGCGTAGGGCCAATGTTGTTGTTCAGAAAACGATAGGTAAATGCAGACCCGATTCTGTTGTTGGAATTAATGTTCCCATATATTCCTGTATTTGTAGTATAGGCTATGGCATTGGGATGAAGTGCACCATTGTAAACTTCTTTATCTCTGCGCTGAGAATAATCTGTGTAAAAAGTAAATTTTGAGCTGTCGGCATTTTTTATGTAGGCTTTGTATTCTTCATAATACATCAATGAACCTGAAGCTCTGCGCAATGTATCGGTGATTAAGTTGCGTTCTGTTTGGTACGTTACTCCGGGTATAATATAACGGGTTTTGTAATGAGGATTTACATACAACTTACGCCAGGAAGCATTACCAATATTTTTTTGATTGTCCATGAAAAAAAATGATGAAGTTATATACGCATTTTTAAACGATGTATTGAATACCGAGTGGTGTTGCACACCGTTTACATCGGTACCTTTCTGGCGTCGTGTGTAGCTATGTTGAATTTTATTATGTTCGTTTTTTACTATTCCTCCCAGTACACTGAGAGCTACATTATTTGCGCGATAGTTTGCATCTTCGTTCCAATCTCTTTCAAAGTCTGCTGCACGAAAACGGTCTATGGGAGAAAAGTATAGGTGGTTGAATTCATAATGTATTTCATGAGTCCATCTGTATCCTTTCATGTTATATATGGGCGTGCCGGAATTTTTCATGCCGGTTTTGTACGACAATCCATAATCGTCATATGAATCAAATTTAGAATAGAGGTTTTTATCTTCTTTGGAGAAAGCGATTTCGCCATATATCTCATTATATTTTCCAATACGGTTGCTGATTCCGGCAGCAAGCATCTGCTTTTGCTTGGGAGTAGGCACAACCTGTACAGGTTCATAATTACCGAAAGGGTAGCCTACATAGGAAAAGATACGCCCATTAGCAGTAGAGTTCAATAATACGTAACTTCCTGCATTTCCCGGAGCAACCTGTGAGAATTTCACTTCATAAAATGCACTGTCGGGGTGAGTGGAGTAGACGTATACAGGCTTGCCTGAAATAAATATTTTTTTGTAAAGGATTTTATTTTCAGAAAACCCTATGGAATCGGCACCGCTGATGAAGGCTTTGTTGAGTGTATCGCCAATCAAACTCAAACTTTGCTTATCTTCGTCTGTAAGGCTTATGGTGAGAGGATTGTTAGGATTATCTTTTTCCATATAGAAGCTTACAAATGATTTGTTTTTTTTAGTTTCTATGATTTGAGAAACATTTGTGATGGTTCGACTAAAGTTGCGGTCGGAAAATTCAAAGTCTACACGAACTCGTGAAAATTTAGTAATGACCACATTATTTGTAAAGGTGATTTCTGCTTGATTATAATCTATAATGTAATCATAATCCCAACCCCGTGTGAGAAGTTTGCCATCTAAATATACCTTTTCTGAATTAGCTAACACAATAATGAAACGTTCGTTATTAGGCCCTCTCAGGCGATAGGGTCCTTGTACGCCTTCTATAAGTGAATCGGATTGTCCATAACCAAAAGTCATAGAGTTAAATTTACCTTTGGAGATAGATATTCCGGCAATAGTGTGAGTGGTAAAGGAAGAATCTTTTTTGTACAGATATTCACCTTGAGCTCCCTGAACGTTACGATAATATCTAAGGTACTCATTAGGTATGTTTTTCATCACCAGGTCTCCGGCGGTAAGGGAAGTGTTTTTACCTTTTAACTGCACATATACTTTATCAAACTCCTGCAATTGCTGTGTATTTCCATCCGGTTGAAAAGGGATATTCTGGTCAGAAATTACAGCAGTAATACTGACATCATCGGTAAGGCGCCCTTCCATTTGCAAGTTGAGAGCTGAGTTCACGAATACGCTTTGATTATTGCCCAAGGAGATACCTCTGGATATGGTTCCTGTTTTATGTATACCCGGACTGGAAAACAATTCTTCTCTCTTATCAATGGGTTGTGTATTGTTCCGATAGCGAGGATCTACGTAAGTGGATGTAGAGTCGTAGAGACGTATGTCGCGGCGATAGTAAGGTTTATGTAATAAGACAGGAAAAGTTGTATAACATACCAGAACTGAATCGGGCATAACAAAAGTATCGCTTCGAAGGTTTGTGAGGGTTATAGTGTTGTTTTGCGGATTGTAGGATATACTCCACAGCGTATCGGGGACAGAGCTTATGTATAAGCTGGAAGGCACTAGGGATAGAGAATCAATGGAAACAGGCTGATGGAATGTATGTATCCACTTACATTTTTTCTCAGCTGTTTGCTGTGCACGCACATGCGTGCATGCTATGATGATACTAATGAGAGCTGAGTAGGCAAGTGTTTTTTTTTTATACATGTTTTAACTTGTGCACAATGGCAATTCGATGAAAAAGGTAGTTCCCTGTCCTAAGGTAGTTTCAAACCATATTTTACCATTCGCATGTTCTATTCCTCTTTTGGCAACGGCCAACCCTATTCCGCTTCCTTTATCTTTTGTGCTGAAGTTGGGAAGAAAAATTTTTTCTTTTATTTCATCCGGTATGCCATCGCCATTGTCTTGTACTTGTATGAGCACAGTTTTGTTATCTGTACTTTTCAGAAATATTCGCACGGATGCTTTTCTGTGATGGGGCACCGATTGGATGGCATTTAGAATGAGATTAGTAAAAATAGCTGCCATGAGTTGCTCATCTCCTACTATTAAGAACACACCTTCCTGTATTTCTGATTCTACGAACACATCATGGTTATTATTATACAGATGCACGGTATTTTTCAGTGTTTTTGCCACATCAAATACTTCTGATTTGGGAATGGGCATTTTGGCAAATGCCGCAAAAGAAGAAGCAATCTCACTGAGTATATTTACCTGTTCTAATAAGCTGGTCAGAGATTTTTGAGTAATTAGTTCGATGTTTTCTATTTTATCTTTCCATCCTCTTTGGAGATGCTGTATAGTCAGTTTCATTGGAGTAAGAGGATTGTTGATTTCATGTGCCACTTGTCTGGCCATTTCTCTCCATGCCGATTCTTTTTCGCTTTTGGTCAACGCTTCTTTGCTTTGCTCTAACTTAACCAACATAGAGTTGTATTCTGATACTAACATTCCTATCTCATCTTTAGAGTTCCAGTTTATAGGCTTATTATCACCTGCCAGTGAAGTTTTCTTAATTCGCTGAGTGATGAGATTTAGTGGTATGGTTAATATTTGAGAGGCTACATAAGAAAGGCCTATAAACAATATAAATATACTGGAAAAGATATTCATAATGGTTGTCAGGACTCCTATCAGCTGATCGTTTATTTCTTGTTTAGATTCAAAAAAAGGTATTGAAAGAACGCCCAAAATATCTCCCGAAGAATATGATTTGATGGCAACATACACGCAATTGTATTTCAAAGTGCCTACCGACTCGGTAAGCATAATTTTGTTCATTTTTTTCTCAATGATTTTTACGTATGCCTCCGGATTTATATAGTTAGAGAGGAGTTCCTGATTGTAAATAACGGGATGGTAAGAGTACAAGAGCTCTCCGGTAGCATCGAAGAGGTCAATATCAGAATCTGAAAAATTAGCTATTTGAGAAATGTCGTTTTGTAATTTTGCTTCCCAAAGAGTATCCTCTTTAATATCTTCAAAATGAGAAATTATGTTTGAACTTAAATTTTCTGCTTTTTTTATGTATGATTTGTTTATGTTGTCTTTGTTGTAGTTACTTATCATACTAACCGTGACGGCGCTTACTATGAAGAGAGGAAGAAAGAAAGCTATGTTCAGATAGAGTTGAATTTTTGTGGCGTAATTCACGTATGTATTTTTAAATCGGTGATAGTTTGCATAGCCGGCAATAAATATAAACACCATAAATATCAACACTAAAAACAACAAGGAATAATTAGAATAAAAATTCCTGAACGAGTATGCTTCTGAGCACACTACAACAACTTTGTCGTCGTAGGCTTTTGTGGCTACCATATGATAACCCTCTTTGTAGACTCCTTCATTAAACAATCGTTCATCAGACAGGTCTTCAAGGGTAATATTTTCATCAAAGGAGAAATTGCCCGAGGTTAATACTAATTTATCTTTAGAGTATACGGCATAGCTGAAATTTTGATTATTTGCGGGCTGTATGTATTTTTTATCTATCAGCAACTCGGGATATACACTATTGGGAGCATTGGTTTTGTGTACTAACTCAATTACTATATAGCCGGCAATTTTACTATTGTGGTAAACTTCTACCAACATGATGTAGCGTTTCAGCGGAGATTCATTTTTTTGGTTGACGTAAAAAATATTTTCGTACTCGGTAGCAAAATCTAATTTTTTATACTTTTCGAACGCTTCTTTGTAAGAGGCGTAAGGAGAATTTTTTTTAATGGCTTTTCCACTTTTGTCAAACAGGCATACCAGCGGATCGTACTTACTGAAATAATCCGGTAAAAGTACTTTCTTAATTTTTTGCTCCACTTGTTCATTGGCCAGATGCGATGTGCCTATTCTGCTTTGTATGAAAAGATCACTTCTTATGCTTTCATATACTTCATTCAGCAGATACTCCGTAAACACATCACGCTCTTCCAATACATGTCCGGCAAACTGTGTTTTTTGAATCTGTGATTTTTTAATGGCATAGCTGAAAAGTGCATAAGCTCCCAATAAAGAACAATTTACGGCTGCCCATAGAAAATACAGATAGGTAGAATATTTCAACCCCATAAGGCTTGAGTATAATCTGGTGCCTGCTACAACAGAAACATATACTAATGACATTATGATTAGTATATAATTTGCTTCATTGAAATACCAATAGCCGAAAAAAACACAACATCCGGATATAATAAGAGCCAGCATTTGCTTTTTAAAAAATTTATCCGAAAGTCTGGCAAACAGAGTTATAAAAAAATGCATGCATATAAAATATATGATACAACAGATAAAGAATATGAGAAGGAAGATTAATTTGTAGTAACTGATCTCTATGCTCTCCGTGATGTCTAAAGGCCACTGCGAATTAGAATATAGCGTGTAAAAAATTTCGTAAGTATATATCGTGGTCAAGATACAGGCACTACACAACAGCACCGAGTATACCGAGCGCATAGGTTGAGTTGATTTTACGATTTTTTTTACCCATGTCAACCTTGTGTGAACAGTAAAAAAATACACTGTTAATACTAGCAGGAAGAGGCTGTTTATGAGATAATCAGCTAATGTTGGCGATATCAGAGATGAAGCAAAATATTTTGAGTCAAAGACGGGATAATGCATTTCACGAAGCGGAGAGCAAAGTCCAAATAATAATGTTCGAAATAAGATAAGTAAGCCTGCAAGGATTAAGAAGCTTAAAAATGCCTTTCCGGTTTTCTTCAGATGAGATAAATAACTCAATACATATACTATCAATATGATGAAGCCCGCAATAAATAATATAATGCTGCTCCACAACCAAAACCTATTGATTACTTTGTATTCTGGAGAGAACTCTAAAGTAAACAAGTACTTGTTATCAGGGCCTCTTATGTTTAAGGATTGTTCGGTTTGGTAGTTATTTATTTGTACCTGCAGCCCTTGAAAGAGCTCCTCATTCAGGCCTGATTGTATGTAATTATTCTCAATCACATAATCGTTTTGAAGGAGTATGCATGAAAACAGATTATATAAAATTCCATTTTTTGATGTGCTGTCTTTCAAGACCAGGTATTTCCCGTTGGTGAACGATACATAATCAACATCCGCGATGTTGTGTATCATGGAATATTTGGGTACAAACCGATAGTCTGACCAGTAGAATGGCCTTTCATCAATGAATATATAGTTGGGATATTTTGATGGAATATATAGGGTTGAAAAATTTACGGATGAAGCGTTTTGAATTATTTTTTTGAGTTGTGCTAATTCAGCCTTCGAAATTTTTATTTCCTCGTTAATTTTTTGGTTGATCTCATTCACTATTTCCTGTTGCTTTGTATTAGAGGGCACGTGCACGTTCAGGTACCACAAGCCGGATGAAAATAGTATTATGGACAATGAAAAAATCAGCGGTATATGTTTTTTAAAAGGCATACATTATGTGTCAGACAAGCATAAAAATACACAATTTAAAAGCAAATTTGATTACCGGTCAGATTCGCTTTACGCATTACATGTGCAAATTCATTCATATTTTAGTTATTATGCCGCCCCGTTGGCCTCTTTATATGCGATGTTTAGGAGAATCAATCATAATTATAAATAATTCGCAGCGATGTGGGAATGTATGTCAAACCGTTGGTTGGCTATCACTACAAGTCTTCATGCTTCGCACACAGCACTCCCCCTGTGCTGCGGGCTTTCCGTTCTATCCCTGTCGGAGGAGCGTGTGGTCCTCTGCATGTAGCAAGCACCCCAATAAGCCAGCAGTAGTATATTTCTCTTGTATGAAAAGTATAGTCATACTCAATCGAAAATCTCTATGACCTTGCTGTTCTGCTTTCATCTGATTCCAGTGCTGCTTGTAATATTTTTATATTTTGAGCAGTTGACGTTCAATTTTTTTTGTTTTTCATTTTAAACCATCTTTCTACTTCCTGCAAAGGTAAAGCATTGAAGGTTTTTTCTTTTGTGAGCAAGGCTTTGCGTCCCACGTATACACCATAGCGCATATCGTGGTAACCTTGCATTTCGTGTGCATCCGGGTTTATGGATATATACACATCTTTATCCATAGCATATCGTACCCAACGCCAGTCCATATCGAGGCGGCGAGGATTAGCATTAATCTCAATAATAACCTTATTGGCCACACAGGCATCAATTACTTTTTTATAGTCAATGGGATAACCCTCGCGCTTGAGAAGTAGCCTACCGGAAGCATGTCCTAAAATAGTCGTATATGGATTTTCTATCGCTTTTATGAGTCGTTGTGTGGCCTTGTGTATATCCATTTTTAATGATGAATGAATGGATGCTACAATAAAATCGAAAGAGGCCAACACTTCCGGGCTATAGTCTAATGAGCCATCCGTCAGAATATCGGATTCAATTCCTTTAAAAATTTTGAAAGGTGCTAATTTTTCATTCAGTAGTTCAATTTCTTTATGTTGTTGTTCAATTTCATAAGGTTGCAATCCACCGGCATAAGAGGCGCTTTGAGAATGGTCGGTAATACCCAGATATTGATATCCCAACTCTTTGCAATATAGTGCCATTTGCTCCAGAGTATGCTTGCCATCGCTGTACGTAGTATGATTATGCAGTATTCCCTTCAAGTCACTCAGCTCAATGAGAGAACGCATTTTATTTTCCTTTGCCCGGTAAATTTCTGTTATCCCCTCACGAGCTTCGGGAGGTATGTATTGAAAGCCCAGGCTATCATATACCTCTTCTTCGCTGGCAAAACTATTGCTGCTTGCGTATTCCAGAAGAGTTTGTTTGTCGTTTACCTGGTAACTCAAGTGCTCTTGTGAAGCTGAATGTATGAATACCATACCAGAAAAAAACTTTTCCGGGTATATCTTCACTTCAACCTTTGCAGATGTTGGGGTGTGTAAACCTCTCCAAACAAAGGGGCCGGATTGAGACAGGTTTTGTTTTAATTCGTATGCTTTTTCTAATGTAGCAAAAATTTGTTCCGGATGACTGCTGCCTACTACATATTGTATGTAATCTATGACTTCAAGTTTTCGTTTTACCTGCCCGGTCAATGCTATGTTGGATATGCCGGCTTCTATAAATGTATTGAGCAATTCTAATGCTGTATTTTCTATTGAAGCGTAAAGGTGTTTGTCTTGTTGTGATTGTAGAAAATATAACTGTTGCTTTATGTTTTCTTGTGTTTTTTCTCCAAAGCCTTTTAATCCTGAAATTCTGTTCGTTTCACAAGCTATAAGCAACTCTTCGGGAGACTTTATACCCTGTTCTTTCCATAGTGTTTTTATTTTTTTAGGGCCGAGCCCCTTTATGTTGAGCATAGCTATCACTCCCGCAGGTGTTTTGCTCAGATATTCATTGAGTTCTTTAAAACTTCCTGTTGAAATTATTTCCTCTATTTTGAGAGCAAAACTTTTGCCTATACCTTCCAATTGTTGCAGTTGATTCACACTGAGTGTGTTTAATGAATCGTTTATTTTTTCCAGATAATAAACCGCATTGGTGTAGGCTTTTATCTTAAAGGGATTTTCGTCGTGAAGCTCCATCAAAGAAGCTGTAAGTCGGAACAGTTCTATTATTTCTTCGTTCTGCATGATGAGGGTTTAATGTTATAATCGTATTTTTTTTTACAAAATACATAAGATTTGTGTAACCTTTTTTTGTTTTTGTCGTTAATTGGGACGAGTAGTAAGTATAATTTGTTTTCATATTCTTAAAATCAAAAGCCATCTCCCCGGTGGCTTTTGGTATTTTATATGCCTGTGGATAATCTCGTTTTATGCTTTGGGAATAATTTATGACTTGCAGACCAACATACCTGATAGCTGGTAAGAAGCCTTGATGCTGCATTTTTATGGTAATGCATTTAGAAAGAAATATCTTTCGTAGATGCTATCAATAACCGCTCTATCGCGTATGATGGGAAAATAAGACATCCTGTTAGATTTTAGTTAGTCAATTACATCAAGAGTGACAAACTTGTCTTTGAATTGAGGAGCCTAAAAATACGACAACCATTTATATTGCTTTGTGGCTTTTAAATGCATATACCAGTGGCATGGGAAATAAAGAATGCATACCACGATTATCCAGATAATATATACCGTAGGGAGGTTGTAGCCGTAGTTTTTGGAGAGGGCAGTCCAGTTGCCGCTGAAAATTATATCGCTCATCTCGTTAAGATGAGTGAGCACGGCCAGCAGTACGGCTAACCCATGAATCAAAAACAAATGCAATACATAATAAAATAAGGGCACTCTTCCATATACTTGCAGTATATCCGTTAATCTGTTTTTTTTATTTTCCAAAAACGATAATAGTACCAAAGCCGGCCCTACAGTCATTAAAATATACATCAGCGACATAGGGTACTTGGTGGTATTGAAAAATGAAATCACCGTGTAGGTAAGGTTTTCCTGAAGCGTCCATGGAGAGGGGTCTCCGTAAGTAGTGGCGATAAATAATATGATTTTCTTAAATAACCTGTACAATGCTGAGTCGCCCGATTGCTCAAAAAAAACATAGGAATATTGATGTGCCATCAGTTGTATACTTCGCAAAACAAAGAACGAAAATACCGTAGCAAGTCCTAAGTATTTGAGCATATCTTGCCTTAAAACGCGTTTATGCTTATCAGGTGTAAACCAGGTTCCCAGCCAATATCCAAAACTCATCAATCCGATCATGGGTAGTATGGGATAGAGCACATTCACACCAAAGCTGTCCGTAATGGGTACAAACTTTCGTTCATGAAATATTGCCCATAGTAGTTCGGTAATACGGTTTGCGTTGAAGTGAATAGGATCTAAAAAATTATGTCCAAAGATAATAAGAAGAGATAAGTAAAGGATAATTCTGCCGGGCAAGTATTGAATTGCGCCCAAAAAAATCATGCTCCATCCGAGTGCCCATATTACAAGGCCTCCGATAGACTTATAATCTACAGCAAAGCGCCATGCAAATCGAGTTATGGTAACTTCAAGCAATATCAGCATTAATCCCCTTGACAAAAGGAACATCGCAGATTGGTGTTTGTTCAGATTTTTTTTATGGAAATGCAAAAATGCAGAGGTGCCTGCCAGCAAGGTAAAAACCGGTGCGCAGAAATGTGTAATCCAACGAGTAAAAAACACAAAGGGGGTAGTGTGGTTGAGGTCTTCAGGATTATATACAAATGCATATAAGTGAAAAAAATCGCGGCAATGGTCTAAGGCCATAAGTATCATTACTATTCCGCGCAGTACATCTATGCTTTCTATTCTGGACCTGCCGGCAGGTATGTTATGCGTTTCAGAAGGAGATTGTAGAAACATGGCAAGTCAATTTCCCTTTCCTTCCAGGCGAATGCCAAAAGCTTTGATGCCTGTCAAAACGGACTGGCGCATGAATTGCTTTATTTTTATCGTGTATTTTCCCGCATGAGGAAATTTAAAATCCGGTTCTGACAATACCGTATAGTCATATGTTTTGCTCATGCCGCTACCATAAGGAGCACCGGTTTTAGGGTCAAATATATCCATACCCTGAAGTTTTTCTGAAAGTAGCTTTCCGGTGGAGTCGTACATGTATCTTTTTACATACAGGTTGTAGTATGCATAATCATTCGTGTAGCGAAGGGTGTAGTATAACACATAACTCTCCGCTGTATCAGGCACGGAGAAAGTATATGCCAGCTCTTTTTCTTCCGGCCATCCGGTTTTGTCAATATCTATGCATTGGTCATACAAGCGATTATCGGAGCAGGATGACAACCACAAAAAGCAAATAATAAAAATTGTGTTGAATACGTAATTTTCGAATATCTTGTTTATATCAGATTTCATGAGTTTGTAGAGTCGGGAGTTTTTCCTTTGTTTTTCTTTTTTCTTTTTTTCTTTTTTTTCTTCTTCTTGAATTTGTCATCAAATCGGGATAGCTCAGCTTTTTCCTGGAGAATTTTATCCTCAGAAGATTCAATAACATCAAATTCAAGAGAGGCGGGCAGTTTGTTTTGTTTATTCATTTCGAGAATGGCCACTACTCTGTCGGTATGAATGGGTATCCATGTGCTTTCGTCGTCTTTGTAAGCAAACCACATTATTTTTTTGAAGATATCAGTTTTTTGCAGCGTGGCAGGACCTTTTTCGGTAAGGAGAGGTTGCTCCACTTCCGGAATGTCTTTCAGAGCTTCCATGTAGGTATCGAGCTCATAGTTGAGGCAGCATTTCAGGCGGCCGCATTGCCCGGAAAGTTTAGAAGGGTTTAGAGCAAGATTTTGGTAGCGTGCTGCAGAGGTATTCACATTTTTAAAATCAGTGAGCCATGTAGAGCAGCACAACTCACGGCCACAGGAGCCTATACCACCTAACCTTCCTGCTTCTTGCCGCATGCTGATTTGTTTCATTTCTATGCGAACTTTGTACTCGGCAGCCAGTATCTTTATCAGCTCGCGGAAGTCTACACGCTCTTCAGCAGAATAATAGAAAGTAGCTTTCGTGTTGTCTGCCTGAAACTCTACATCATTGAGTTTCATATCAAGTTTCAAATTGCGGATGATTTCACGCGTTCTGAACAAAGCAGAATCTTCCCGGGCTTTGGCCTGTTCAAATTTTTCTAAATCTTTAGCATTGGCTATGCGATATATGATTTTTATATCTTCGTTGTTTTCTACGTTTTTTTTTCGCATTTGCAGCCTTACCAATTCGCCTTGCAAAGACACATAGCCGATGTGGTGACCACCCGATGCATCTACCACAACGGCATCGCCTGTATGTAATATTAACCGGTTAGTATTGCGAAAAAAATCTTTGCGCCCGTTTTTAAATTTTACTTCTACTACATCAAACTCTTTCTGGCTGCTCATCTCCATCACGCCAAGCCAATCGTAACTGTCTAACTTTCCACATCCTCCTGATGTGCAAGGAGATTTTTTTACAGCAGATGTTTTTTTTACTGTTATTATATCAACAGTACCGCAACCCGAACCGGTACCACATGAAGCACATGACATAAGACAACATTAAATTTTTGTATGTAAACACTTCCAACAAAATAATCAGCTCATATCTATGATATAAGCCGATCAATGGTTACTTTTGTGACAAAGTAAGTATAAACCGGAAATATAAATTAATTTTATCACATCCCGTTTATACAAGGGTCAAATATAAAAAATAGTCAACAGTTGTTATTAATCTGATTTCCGGTTTGAATATAATCCCCTCTTAAATATGAAAAAGTTAACCCGCTTTATAGCAGTATATCTGTTTTGTTTATTCACCTCTTCTGCTCAAGCCCAATATGTTTTGGATAACAGTTTCGGAATAAACGGAGAATACTTCAGTTCTTTTTTAGGTTTTGATAATGTATGTAACGATATGCTCGTGCAACCCGACGGTAAGGTAGTAATGGTGGTTGATGGGCCTATAGTTAATAATTTTTTTGTCATACGTCTTACCGAAACGGGTGCATTGGATAATTCTTTCGGTGGTACAGGAGTTTTAAATATAGATTTTTCCGGTGATGTAGACAAAGCAAAAGCTGTAGACATAGATGCCGCCGGAAATCTATACGTAGCCGGCACGGTTACTGATGGAGGAGAACAAAAATTTGGCATGGTAAAAATATCTCCAGAGGGACTCATAGATGCGAGTTTTGGAGGAACAGGCAAATTCATAGTTAAAGTAGGTTTGTCAGGATATCCTGAGCAACCTATGGATGTACTTGTAAACCCTTCGGGGGAAAAGGTTTACATAGCAGGAGAGGCCTTTTATCTTGGGGTTTCTCATATGGCCGTGGTAAAGTTGGATGCCAATACCGGTCAGTTAGATTCAAGCTTTAATTCAAATGGAGTCAGAAAAATTAATATAAACGGTAGTTCTAGTGCTAACAGTATTGTACTGACAGGAACAGATTTGTATGTAGTGGGATTTTCTATTGTTTCTAATGAAGTAATGACGATTCTTTCATTAAACGATGAAGATGGGAGCAATAATATTTCATTTGGCGCCTCTGGCATAGCAATATATGACATAAGCAGTGGTTTCTCAAGAGCTACAGACGCTAAGACGGATGCCTTTGGTAAGCTGGTAGTAGGTGGCTATTTACACAATGGAAGCCATGAAGAGGCTTTTGCCGCCCGCATAGCATTGCCTTCCCATAATCTGGATAATAGTTTTGATGGAGATGGAATAGTTACCCATCGGTTTGGTACAGCTTCTATCAGCAGATGCCACCAGATTTTAATAGATTATGCGTCTAACAAAGTCACTCTGTGTGGATACTCCAATACCTCGGGCAGTGTTAAAACAAGTTTTCTGAGAGTTAACCCAAACGGATCTCCCGACGGAACCTTTGGCCTTTCGGGAGTTTTGCAGCCTACCGATGGTAAAGTTTTTGCTGCGCAAATGTATTTCGACAACATATTCGCAGCAGGAACAGAGAATTATTTATATCCACTTTATGAAAACGGTATGGTGCTAAAGTTGAAACCAAACTCCGGCGGAGGTAGTTTTGCTGCACCGGCCATAGAGGGTTCTGATAGCGTAAATGCGCATAGCGAAAATTCTTTTAATATAAAAAACAAACAATCTTACTATACCTATCATTGGAGCTACAGCGATCCGACAGTAACCTTTTCGCCAAATAATACTAGTGATTTTGTTTTTGCATTTTTCCCGGCAAACGCTTCTTCCGGCGTACTCACCTGCCAGATAGATTCTTCGGGAATACCTAAGTATACGCTCACTAAAAACATAGTTGTCGTACCCTTCTCTATAGCAGGCCCACGTACGGTGTTCGAATCATCACTCGTTACCTATAAGCTACTACCCGGGAGAGGAGAATTTGAATATCAATGGAGTTACAGCGATATCAACATACTGATGGATTTTCCTCGCTCACCTTGGGAGGCTTCCATAAAATTTTTGCCGGGAGTCGCATCATCCGGAACACTCACAGTTATAATTTCATACTTAGGCACACCCATTGATACCGTAACAGCAAACATAACGGTAGAGAAATTTGATCTCAACTTTTTTATAGTGGGCAAAGAAACGGTAAACAAAAACAAGGTAGAATTTTACAGGGTGCAACCCTATGACGAACTCTTATACTACCGATGGAAGTACGTAGCGGATACTATAGCAGAAGATTCTGTAATGGTGATAGTTGATAGCGGCCCGAGAGCGTCTTTGTTTTTCCCAAGCCAGGCTCCCTCCGGCACCCTGAAATGCTATGTGCATGTAAGTGGCCCTAACAGCGCACCATCCGACAGTGCAGAAATTAAAATAACTATAAACAAAGGCCTTAACAATTTAGCTTCACTGTTAGAGGAATTAGACTGTCAGGTAGAGCCTGCCAACTGCTCAAACGCCCATATCAACAACTTTGAGGTGCGTGGCACAAAAATTAAAACCACCAACACCGGTTGTAAAAAAGGAGCCTTTTCTGACTATACAGCCACTCAGTATAACGACACTTTGTATTTGGGCGAAGTGTATCTGCTCACCATACAGGCCGGGGGCGCTAACAAGTCCGGTGCTTACTACGGCGTGTGGATTGACTATGACAACGATGGCGCTTTCAACGATGAATACGAACTTATGGCATCTTCTTTTGTCGCTGACTCTATGTTCAAAAGCGATTATTTAATCATAAAAAATAACAACGACTACGCCGGAAACCCGGCACGCCTGCGTGTGCGTGTGCGCACCGATAAACCTTTTGTAAAGGAAGAGTATTGCCAAAAAGAACCTGAAGAAGGCGAAACAGAAGACTACTTCGTGTTTCTCATGCAAAGAGAAAAACTCCAGACACCAAATTTCATCACACCAAACAATGATGGTAAGAACGACATATTCGTAGTGCGTGGCATAAATCCGGATGAGCCTACTGAATTCAAAGTATACAATCCCGTTGGTGAACTTGTATTCAATACCACCAATTACGAAAACAACTGGTCCGGAACAAACAACAGAGGAGAACCTCTGGAAAAAAACACTTACTATTTTATTTTTACAAACGGTAAAGAATCTAAAAAAGGATTTTTTGAGATAAGGAAATAAACACTTAACTCAATAGTGTCATACAATTCAACTCGGGTTATACATTATGGGAAAAAGTGTATTGAGCTGTTTTTTACGTTGGGCGCGCCCCTGCGGGGCC
>JANWYS010000041.1 GCA_025054875.1 Cytophagaceae bacterium
GACGGTTTGTTTTCAAATATTAAACCATCTCCATGGCCTTTAAGCCTTCAAACTTAACCTCAACTGAAAAATCCGGGATAAATGTACTCCTATTATGAAACATGCGCGTTATCTGAAAATGATGACTTTCATGCGCTATACGCACACAGCGAGGTTTTATTGTGGCTTTCTGAAAATTAAAGTTTTCTTTTAATCTCTCTTTGCTCGAACGCTTCAATGATATCGCCTTCCTTAATGTCGTTGTGTCCGCTAAGGCTTATGCCGCATTCAAATCCTGATTTTATTTCGCTGCGGTCTTCTTTCAGGTGTTTCAGAGTTTCAATTTTTCCGGTATAAATGACAATACCATCTCTGATGAGCCTAACTTGATGGCTTCGTTTAATAACACCTTCTGCGACGTAACAACCTGCTACCGTTCCGACCTTGGATATTTTGAACACTTGCCTCACCTCAACAGTAGCAACTACTACCTCTTCAACTTTGGGTTCAAGCATGCCTTCCATGGCATCTTTTACATCATTAATGGCATCATATATTATAGAATACAGACGTATTTCGATTTGTTCTTTTTCTGCAATTTTTTTAGCGTTAGCAGTTGGCCGCACCTGGAAGCCTACTATTACCGCATCAGAAGCGGAAGCCAAAAGCACGTCAGATTCTGATATAGCCCCTACGCCTTTGTGTATGATGCGTACCTGAATTTCTTCGGTAGAGAGTTTAAGCAAAGAGTCGGAAAGAGCTTCTACAGAGCCATCCACATCGCCTTTTACAATGATGTTGAGTTCTTTGAAAGAGCCTATGGCAAGCCTTCTGCCAATTTCGTCAAGAGTGATATGTTTGCGAGTGCGTAGGCTTTGTTCTCTGATCAATTGTTCGCGTTTAGCGGCAATCTCACGGGCCTCGCGTTCGGAGTCCAGTACTTGTATCTTATCTCCGGCTTGAGGTGCACCATTTAGCCCTAACACCTGTACCGGTGTGGAAGGGCCGGCTTCCTGCAATCGCTCTCCGGTGTGGTTCATCATGGCTTTAACTTTTCCATAATGTGAACCTGCTAATATGACATCTCCTATGCGTAAGGTGCCTTGTTGTACCAGTACCGTAGCTAAGTATCCGCGGCCTTTATCCAAAGATGCTTCTATAATGGTACCTACGGCTTTTTTGTGTGGGTTGGCTTTAAGTTGTAATATCTCTGCTTCCAGCAATATTTTCTCAAGAAGTTCAGGTATACCTTTGCCTGTTTTGGCCGAAATGAGCTCGCATTGGTATTTTCCACCCCAATCTTCCACCAATATGTTTTCTTTGGCCAATTCTTCTTTTATTTTGTCCGGATTAGCTTGTGGCTTATCTATTTTGTTTATCGCAATGATGATGGGTACACCCGCTATGAGGGCATGGTTTATGGCTTCTTTGGTTTGTGGCATTACACTGTCATCGGCAGCCACTACAATAACCACTATATCAGTAATTTTGGCTCCGCGTGCACGCATAGCTGTAAAAGCCTCATGGCCGGGAGTATCGAGAAATGTAATTTTTTTTCCGGATGGTGTGACTACATCGTAAGCGCCTATATGCTGGGTAATACCACCTGCTTCTTTTTGTACAACATTGGATTTACGTATATAATCGAGCAATGAAGTTTTTCCGTGGTCTACATGCCCCATGATGGTAACAATGGGTGCGCGTTCTTGTAGGCTGGCAGGGTCGTCGGGTTCATTATCTTCAGAGGATAATAATTCCTCTTCGGTTGTTGTAAATTGAACTTTGTATCCAAACTCATCTGCAATTATGGTTATAGCTTCTGCGTCTAACCGTTGATTAATGGATATGAACATGCCCAAACTCATGCACATGGAGATCACCTCATTTACCGATACGTTCATGAGCGATGCCAAGTCATTTGCGGATATAAACTCAGTGACGCGCAATGTTTTGGCTTCTTCTTTTTCCTGAAGTAATTTTTCTTCAGAAAGTTCTGCCATGGCATTTCTTTTTTCTTTCCTGTATTTTGAGCGACTGCCACTGCTCTTGCTTACAGTTAATTTGGCGAGTGTATCTTTTATCTTTTCCTGAATTTCTTTTTCGGTGATGTCCTGCTTCTCTATCGGAATGTTTTTAGGATTGATCTTTTTATACTTATCCAGATAGTCATTGAAGTTTTTTATGGGACCTTGTTTTATTCTAAGCCTTTTACGTTTTTTGGTGGGTATTTCTTCGTGTTCCGGAGGTTCGTCCTCTACTATTTTTTTCTTTTTATCTATTTGTTGAGGCAAGTCAATTTTACCCACTACCGACAAGCCCTTTAGAGTATCTGCTTTGGCTTTGATGAGTTCGGTTTCCGGTTCAACTTCGGGGCTGTTTGTATGTTCTGTTTCTTGTTTAGTCTTTACTTGTGTTGTTGTTTCCTTTTCTTCTTTTTTCTTATCTTCTTTATCGTTTTTTTCAGTTGTTGGTTTAGAGGTAGCTTGTTTAGTAGTTTTTGATTTTTTTGTGGTTTCCTCCAGATTGATTTTACCTATAACTTTTACACCGGGCAGTTTAATTCCGGTTTCCGTTTCTTCTTTGTTTTCCGTTGGAGCAGGGGTATGTTTCTCCTCCATCGGAGTAGTATTGAGGGCTTGTGTTTTCTCACGTTCTTTTTTTTCTGTTAAGAGGTTTTTGATGAATATTTCTTCATCATCTTCCTCTTTTTTTCTTTTGATGTTTTTCGCATTTATAATGATGTTGTCTGATTTTTTAATTCCAATCATTTTTTCTTCCGCTTCTCTTTTGTCGTTTGCAGAAGATTCAAACTCCTTAAGCAATAGGTTGTATTGCTCGGTAGTTATTTTTGAATTGGGATTGTAGTCTATACTGAACCCTTTAGATGCGAGAAAATCGGCAGCACGTTGTACGCTCACTCCTGCCTCTTTCGCAGCTTTGTTCAGTCGTATCATTTTATCGTCAGACATTGGATATGATTGTTATTCAAATTCTTGTTTTAATATTCGAAATACTTCTTCTACGGTTTCTTCTTCCAGTTCGGTGCGGCGTACCAACTCTTCTTTGCTGAGTTTTAGTACGCTTTTAGCAGTATCTAACCCTATACGCTTGAGTTCATCAATAATCCATCCATCTATTTCATCAGCAAATTCGTCCAGGTCTACGTCCTCTTCTTCCATTTCGGCGTTTTCCCTGTATACGTCAATTTCCATTCCTACCAGGCGACTGGCCAATTTTATGTTTTGGCCACCCTTACCGATGGCAAGTGAAACTTGATCAGGTTTTAAATATACGGCTACTCGTTTATTTTCATTATCAATTTTCATGCTCGAAATTTTGGCTGGGCTCAGGGCTCTTGCAATGTAGAGTTCTTGATTGTCTGTATAGTTAATTACGTCTATGTTTTCATTTTCGAGTTCACGAACTATGCTATGTATGCGAGAACCCTTCATGCCTACACAAGCACCAACGGGATCAATCCTGTCGTCGTATGATTCCACGGCAACTTTTGCTCGTTCGCCGGGTTCGCGTACTATTTTCTTTATTGAGATAAGCCCGTCGTATACTTCGGGTACTTCTTGTTCGAATAATCTCTCTAAAAAGGTAGGAGACGTTCGGGATAGAATTATTCTGGGATTGCCGTTTATCATTTCTACCCTTTGAACTACAGCTCGTACTGTTGTACCTTTTTTGTAGCGGTCTTTAGGAATTTGTTCACTTTTGGGTAATATAAGCTCATTACCATCAGCATCCAAAAGGAGAACTTCTTTGCTCAATATTTGATATACTTCGCAGCTAATGATTTCGCCTACCAGTTCTTTGTATTTTTGGAACAAAGCGTCTTTCTCCAGATCTTTTACTTTTTGTATGAGCGCTTGTCGGGCTGTCTGTACGGCTCGGCGGCCAAAGTCTTCTAGCTTTACTTCGGTAGCAACCTCCTCTCCCACTTCAAAATCCGGTTCTATTTTTCTGGCTTCAGAAAGTGATATATGTTTGTTTTCGTTGTATTCGAAACTATCTTCGGCAAATTCGTCTGATACAATTTCGCGCATCCACCAGATTTCCAGATCTCCTTTATCCGCATTAATGATTACATTAAAGTTTTCATCCTCTCCATGTTTTTTTCGAATCATAGTTCTGAACACGTCATCCAAAATGCGTATCATAGTCGGACGGTCTATGTTTTTTGACCTGGCAAAATCCGCAAACGATTCTATTAGAGAATTTGTGGTTTCCATGTTAGTTAAATGAAATGATAATGTTTGACTTTTTTATTTTCGAAAATTCAATTTCTATTAATGATTCTATGTGTTTCTTACGCAAATGGTCTACTTTTAGTATGAGACTGTTTTCTTTCACTTCCTCAATCTTGCCTGTTATGGTTTCGTCTTCATCGGAAATTATTCGAATCCGTCGTCCTTTGTTTTTTATGTATTGACGAGGTGTTTTTATGGGTTCTTCTGCTCCGGGCGATGTAACCTCCAACACATAGGGATGGTCTGTTATGTTTACCTCATCCATAGCTTTGGATATTTTTTGACTGATATCTCCGCATTCATCTATGGATATTCCGTGATCATTGTCTATCGTCACGGTTATTTTATTTATAACCGACTTGCCGGACACTTGTACGTCAATAAGGTAGCATGACGAGCCTTCCAGGCAAGATAACACTATATCTTGTATTTTTTTTTCTATGTTCATATTAGCAAACAAAAGAGGGGACTTTGTCCCCTCGTTAGTTACTTGAATCATTCAGCAAAGGTAAACAATTAAATTATTATACACAAATTTATGACACGCAGTAGGCATAATGATGTTTATTTTATTAACATATTGCTTTTTAATAGTTGTATTAACTGTTTTGCTTTGTGAGATGGAGTTTTTCTTTATTGCTATTCACTCTGCAGGCATTAGGTAGTATTATAGTTTTTCATCTGCCGGATGTTTCTCCTGAGTACTTTCCTTTGGGGGCACTATTAGTGCTGTTTATTCCCATCTGTCTCTTTTTAAACATCATTTTTTTTCTTTATTGGTCAATTCGGAAGCAATGGATATGGCTCTTTGTTTCATTCTTCATTTTGCTTTACGGAAGTAAATATTTATATCGTTTATTCCCTTTGAATTTTTTTGCTGATGATAAAGATTATGATTTTCGAGTATTGAGTTGTAATGTCCGTATATTTAATGTATATGAACATTTACGAGATGTTGATTATCGTTCGTCTGTTGAAATGATGCATTGGCTGCGGGATAATGATGCGGATGTAATTTGTTTACAGGAATATTACAGCAACAACTCAAAACTATTCAGAAGTAAGGAAGTTATCTCCGCTTCTTATCCCTATTCATACATTGAGCCTTTTTTGGTGTATGAAAATCAGATCTTCGGAATGGCTATATTCAGTAAACACCCCATAGTGCGTGTTGGCAGTGTTCGTTTTAAGGAAAAATCAAACAATCAGATTATTTATTCTGATATTGTTGTTAAAAAAGACACGATAAGATGTTACAACATTCACCTGCAATCTATGAGTATTGATGAAAAAGATATATTAGAGGGAACAATAAGCAAAGAAACAGGAACAAAATGGCTCAATGTTCTGATTCGGTATAAGAGAGGTTCTGTAATGCGAAGTACACAGGTAGAGGCTCTTATCAGACA
Source organism: Cytophagaceae bacterium (assembly GCA_025054875.1). Lineage (GTDB taxonomy): Bacteria > Bacteroidota > Bacteroidia > Cytophagales > Cytophagaceae > JANWYS01. The sequence goes on from JANWYS010000041.1 coordinate 5,645, forward strand.
CTTACAGACTTGTACTTACCCTTCAATTGTTTGTGGAGATTTGAATGAGCCTCCTGTTGGTTACGCCTATGAGCAAATAAGCGAACTCCTGCCAAACTGTTATGAACAGACTGCCACAGGATTTGGTACTACATATCGCGGAAAACTACCTTTTCTGAGAATTGATAATATATTTGCAGCAGATGAATTGACTCCCGTAGATTTTAAAATTCATAAAGAAATAACATATTCCGATCATTATCCGATTTCGTGCGGATTTAAAATAAAATAATCCTACATCATGAATAACGCTCTGTTTATTTACAACACACTGACCAAAGAAAAAACTCTGTTTGAGCCTATAAATCATCCGTACGTAGGCATGTATGTGTGCGGGCCAACTGTATACGGAGACGCGCATTTGGGCAACGCCCGCCCTGCTGTGGTTTTTGATGTAGTATACCGATACCTCAAATATCTTGGATATAAGGTCAGATATGTGCGAAACATAACGGATGTAGGGCATTTGGAAAACGATAGCGACGATGGTGAGGATAAGGTAGGAAAAAAAGCAAAACTGGAAAAACTCGAACCCATGGAGGTTGTGCAGTTGTATACTGATGCTTATCATCAGGTGATGCAAAAACTAAACGTGCTCATGCCAAGCATAGAGCCACACGCCTCTGCTCATATCACGGAACAGATTCAAATGATAGAAGAAATAATACGAAACGGCTATGCCTATGAGAGCAACGGTTCAGTGTACTTTGATGTAAAAAAATATTCGGAACATCATCCTTATGGAGAACTTTCGGGACGCATACCTGAAGAATTATACAGTGGCACCAGGGAACTCGACGGGCAACATGAGAAAAAAAACAGCGCCGACTTTGCTTTATGGAAAAAAGCCTCTCCCGAACACATCATGCGCTGGCCATCGCCATGGAGCATGGGGTTCCCGGGATGGCATCTGGAATGCTCGGCAATGAGCGCCAAATATCTCGGAAATACCTTCGACATTCACGGAGGTGGCATGGATCTCATGTTTCCTCATCATGAAAGTGAAATCGCACAATCAAAAGCCTGCCATGGCCATGCCCCTGCCAAATATTGGATGCACAACAACATGATTACTATCAACGGACAAAAAATGGCAAAATCGCTCGGTAATTTTATCACACTCCATCAACTCTTTACCGGCAACAACTCTCTGCTAGACCGTGCGTACTCTCCTATGACGGTACGATTTTTTATGTTGCAAGCGCACTACAGAGGCACCCTCGATTTCTCCAACGATGCCTTACTCTCGGCTCAAAAAGCCTACAAGCGATTAATGAACGGATTAAAAATAATAAAATCTCTTACTTATCCTGAAAACCACATCCCCAAAGACGACAAGCTGAATGATGAAATTCGTAATTCCATAAATGATTGCTTCAATAGCCTGAACGATGATTTCAACACAGCTGCATGCATTGCGGCTCTCTTTAATTTACTGAAAAAAATAAATGCCATACACTCCTCTCAGATCAGAATAGAAAGTATAGATCCTGCTGTTTTTGAGCAAATGAAAAAATCTTTCATTGACATAATCGAAAATATTTTAGGTTTGTATGAAGAAAAAAATACCCGCACAGAAGTTTTCATCAATGCGTTACTTGACCTCTATCGTGAAGCAAAAATATTGAAACAATATGATAAGGTTGACAAAATTAGGGCTATATTTAAGGCAGAGGGATTGGTAATAAAAGATATGAAAAACGGTATAGATTGGGCGTATGATGAAAACTAGAAAAAGCTTTTGCTTTCATATAACGCTGATAGCATCTTACATGCTTATCCTGGCATCATCCTGCACACAGGAAAAAAATAATCCCTCTCAAAATAATACCGAAATCACAGAAACATCCAGTACTACCCTTGTAGCTACTCCTGATTTCAATGCCGACAGTGCCTATCAATACATAGCAAAGCAAATATCTTTCGGGCCTCGGGTACCCAACACAGCTTCTCATGTGCAATGCGCCGATTATCTGGCAAGGCAAATGAAAAAATACGGAGCTACGGTAATAGAGCAAGACTTTACTGCCACAGCATATGATGGCACAGTGCTGCGCGCTAAAAACATAATATCCTCATATAACCTTGCCGCTAATAAAAGAATACTGCTGGCAGCACATTGGGATACCCGTCCATTTTCAGACGAAGATCCTAAAGCCCCCCAAAAAAAATTTGATGGAGCCAATGATGGAGCAAGCGGTGTAGCTGTACTTATGGAAATAGCCCGTTGTATAAATGCCTCAAACATGAAACCTGTTGTAGGTATTGATATGATTTTTTTTGATGTTGAAGATTATGGTATGCCAAATGTACAAGACTCCTATTGCCTTGGTTCGCAGTATTGGGGGAAGAACAAACATACACCTCAGTACAGTGCATATTACGGAATATTGCTCGACATGGTGGGAGCAAAAGGAGCTGTTTTCAGCAAAGAATATCAATCAATGATGGTAGCACCCAGTATTGTGAATTTGGTCTGGAGCAAGGCCGCCATGCTTGGTTACGATAAATATTTCATAAACCAAACCGTAAGCTCTATAACCGATGACCATGTATATGTTACCAGATATACTAACATTCCGATGATAGATATAATTGAATATCATCCCAACAAGGGCTTTGGATCTTATTGGCACACACAGGCTGACAACCTGCAGGTGATAGACAAAGCCACCCTCAAAGCTGTAGGGCAAACACTTTTACAAGTTATATATTCAGAAAAATGAAAAATTTGTATCAGGCTACTCACTTATTCTCTCTATAAACTTTGTGATGAGGGTAAATACTTCCTTGAATTTTGTGAGAGGCAAAGTAGCTGGTATATCGTATACGTCGTGATATGCGCTTATTCCACCCAACGTATAGAGGAAAAAAGAACGTACTCCTTTTTCCGTAAAATAATAATGATCAGAGTTAGCCGCTTTGCCTCTCTTTTTCACAGCAGGCAGTAGATTATTTTCTTCATTTATTTTCTGCAAGACAGAAAATTCCTTCTCAAATACACTGCCATTCACGGCCATTATTCCTTCATCGCCTGTACCCAATAAATCGAGGTTTAGCATAAATTTAATTTTATTGAGTGCTACCCACGGATTTTCAGTATAATATCTCGAACCGATAAGGCCGGCTTCTTCTGCGCCAAAAGCTATGAAGAGCATAGAATATTTCGGAGTATTTTTTGAATAATAATCGGCCAGTTCGAGCAACATGGACACTCCACTGGCATTGTCGTTGGCACCCGGGAAATACACTTCGCTTCCCATATGCCCCAAGTGGTCATAGTGTGCTGAGATAAGAATAAAACTGTCTTTTACGGCGCTTCCCTCTATATATCCTATTACATTTTGAGAGGTATAGTCTTTCAAAAATTTTGCTTCTATGTTAATCTTGGCCTTTTTCGTATTTGAAGGTAATTTGTCTTTCAATACTTCTATGACGGGTATGTCTTGTTGATCCCGACCAACTGACATGGTAAGTTTTTTATTCTGTATCTCTATGATTGCTTTTGAAGAATAGATTTTTGCAATCAATGGTTCGGGAAGTTTCTCAATCTTTTTTGCATCAGAAGCATTATAGGCTACACATACGGAAGATGTCTTTTTTTTCAAAAACTTCTGCTGTACTTGAGGACTACTAAATATTAACGTATCTAAAAAAACTATTCTCGACTTGATATTAGCCGAAGGGCTTTCTGCATGTACAATGAAATCATAACCGGCCTTTAATTTTTTTTCAGATACCTCAAAAAAAACTTGTCCGGGAAAAGTATTTATTGAAAATGAAAACTTTTGAAACCAATCGTTATTTATTTTTTTCAAACCATATTCTTCAAAGCGTCCGGCAATGTATCGGGCAGCTTTTTGTTCTCCGTCTCCATATGCGCTTCGACCGTGCATATATGGTGAACATAGTGTATCCAAATGTTTCCTTACCCTTGTAATGTCTTGAGTGTATACATTAGCATAGCATAAATACAGTATGACGAAGAAGGAGAATCTACAATACCTCATGTACCTTTAAAATTGCATGTAAAAATAAAAAACCACAGTGAATTTCTTCCACTGTGGTTTTACAGATAGGGTTTAGGTAGTTATTTTTTTGTGGTATCTGCTTTTGCTTTAACACTGTCAGCAGCTTGCTTTGTAGTATCAGCAGGAGCTGTTGCGGTTGTGTCTTTCTTTGTTGTGTCAGTTGTTCCATCTGTAGAAGATTTTTGTTCGCATGAGAACAAAGCAAAAGCTAATGCCAAAGAAGCTAGATAATTGAATAGTTTCATGATTTTAACAGTTTAACGTTTAAGATTGATTTGCCCTTAATCAAAAAACAGACTAAAGGTAACCCAACTTTATAAAATTTTTTTTTAGCCTGTTTAAGGTTACCTTTATGTAATAACAGAATTAAGTAGTCGTTGGCACATGAAAAAGTATAATTCCGATGAGGAAATCATACAAGGTATACAAGCAGACGATGTTGAAGCTTTGCGCGTTTTGTACAGAAGAAATTATCATAGCATAGTGCACTTTGTGTACAACAACAATGGAGATGAGCATGATGCCAAAGATATATTTCAGGAGGGAATATTGATAGTTTATGAAAAACTGAAGTCGGATTCTTTCCAATTATCCTGTAGTTTGCGAACATACCTCTATTCAGTATGTCGAAAGCTGTGGCTCAAAAAATTAAACCAACGATCCAGATATATCGGAAAGATAGAGGATTATGATGAAGTCATATCCTTAGAGGAAGATGAATCGTATTTCAACGAAGAAACCGACTACCAAAACATAAAACATTCTTTATTAATGTTAGGCGAACCTTGTAAAACCATCATTGAAGATTTTTACATACATCGTCTTAGCATGGCAGACATAGCAGAAAAATTCGGCTATACAAATGCAGACAATGCAAAGAATCAAAAATATAAATGCCTGAATCGGCTAAAAAAAATATTTTTCTCATTGAAAGATAAAAAAGTGGAAACAAAAACCGTATAGAACGTTGTATTATGATGAATACAGATAACAACATCCAATGGTTTGAAAGATACCTTGATAACAGCTTAAATGCTGAAGAGGTGAAGTTATTTGAAAAACGACTACAAGAGGATGATGCATTTGCCCATGAATTTGAAGCGCATGTCAAAACCATCAATGCATTGAACATCTACGCCAGGCGAACTCGCATAAAAGACAGATTAAATACCATTCACAACGAATTATTGAACGACAGTAAATACATAAAATCCTCAACATATAAGCTCAAACCACAAGCTAACGAATACCTGAAACCACTGATAGCTGCCGCATCTCTCGCACTGGTGATAAGCATTGGTACATACCTGGCTTTCAACATTGCCGGAATTGTGCCTACATCAGAGAAAAATCATTACATCAAACTCAGCAAAGATCTCAACGATATTCGTAATACGCAATACAAACTTCAGAATCAGATAGAGGCCGTAAACAAAAAAAAACATCCTGCTAGCCTCTGCGGCAGCGGAGTTGTGATAAGCTCTAAAGGATATATCATTACCAGCGAACATCTGGTGAAAGATGCGGATTCTGTTTTTATAGAAAACGCAAGGTTCAAAAGATTAAAATGTGCCAAAATATATACCGACCCAAAACTGGATATTGCTATTTTAAAAGTTGAAGACTCTTCTTTCAGCGGTTTCGGAATATTGCCTTATACCCTAAGACCCCACCAGATGTATATGGGCGAGAGCGTGTATACTTTTGGATATCCTAAACAGGATATAGTGTATGGCGAAGGATACATCAGTTCTGTAAATGGCTATGAAGGCGACACCACCTCGTATCAGGTCTCTGTGCCTGTAAATCCCGGTAACAGTGGCAGCCCCTTGTTTGATAAAGATGGGTATCTGGCAGGCATCATCCAGGGTAAACATTCTGAAAATGAAGCCTCAGCTTTTGCCTTCAAGTCTTACTATTTGAAAAAAATCATTAACGAAAATGACTCTCTGAGAGCGAAAATTAAATTGCCACAAAAAAACTATCTCAAGTATCAACAAAAGTTAAAACAAATCAATCAATTACAAGATTACGTTTTTCTGATAAGTTCATACTAAAACGTTAATAAGGCTTCAACCTCTGCTTACTTTAACTACACCTGCTATTACAAGCAGAGTGCCTAAGGCATGTATAAGAGAAAAAGTCTCATTCAAAAATACTATGGCAAGTAGTATGGTAAATACAGGGCCTATACTACTCACAACAGATGCTTTAGATGAGCCCAACAGCTTTATCCCTTCCGATATAAAGAATGAGGGAACAACAGTAGCCAACACTCCCATCAAGAAACCATATACATATAATACCTTTGGCAATGAGAATAAAAGAGAAAAATCATGAAACACAAAAAAATGAATAAATACTATAACACAAGATATCAGCATGGCTAGAGAAGTATAAAATAAAGTTCCCAGTTTATGCACCAATTCTCCTGTACCTATCAAATATATGGCATAAGTAAACGAACTCATAAACACCAGAAAAACTCCGAGCCATAGATTTCCTTGTTGCTGATATGTATCTCCGGAGAAAACGATAACGATTCCCAGATATGAAATGAACATAGCCCACCACACATTACGTTTTATTTTTTTTGAAAGAAAAAAAGCTGAGATAATCACAACCAAAGTGGGATACAGAAAAACTATTAATCTCTCCAAACTAGCGCTTATATATTTCAGGCCGGCAAAGTCAAACATGCTGGCCATGTAATAACCAACAATTCCCATACACAGCACCAAACTCCACTGCTTTGCAGATACTTCCCTCAGCTTTGCTTTATTACATGAATACCACAACATAGCTGTGTAAAACGGAAAAGCAAACAACATGCGCAAACACAAAGAAGTAATGGCATCTATTCCATAACGATATGTGAACTTTACCAATATTGCTTTTGTAGAAAAACAAATTGCACCGATCAACACATAAATTAAACCTTTCCATTCTGCCTTTAAAAGGCCTTTCTTACGCATTTTACAATTTAAGCTTAACTACGTTTAGTGTGAAATAAAATATTTTTCAAAAGTAATTTTTTGATGGGACATATCAGAAATTTTTCAAACACAACCTCGTTTGGGAAAAATCATTCCTTATCAACATCTAAAAATTTTCTCAAAAAACATTAGATTCGTGGAACGATATCATTCTCGAATGAAAAAAAAGCAACATTCAAACAACAACTCTTTAGCGACATCAGGAAATTGCAAGAACAATACGATGCACCCATTAATGAACTCATTGAAACGATAGTAGACACTTATCTTAACCAACCCGAACAGAAAGATTACTTGGTATTTTTGAAAAAGAATTAAAAAATAAATCTTAACCGACTGCTATTGTATGGCCTACTAACAGAATTTCATAAAAATAGATAATTTATTTCTTACACTCACTAAGCCTATGAAAAAACGTCTATTTGGCCTGCTAGTATTGACTGTGATTTGTATAGTCTGTTCATGCAAGAAAAATTACACCTCCAAAAATCGCACTACTAAATACATAGCATACGTTGGCCGCTATACTGACCCTAAAGCCGATACAGAGGAGAAAAAGAAAATGGCTCGTAAGTTTGATATGATGCACGAAGTAGCTTTGCAGAAATATATAAAGCAGATAAATCTCCCTTATACCGAGTTGAAACTAAAAACTTTCGACTGTCGAAGAGACGGCCGCATAAGCGACTCTATTTACAATGAAATAGCAAAAGATACGAACATAGTATTAGTAATTGACAACACCTGGGGCGAACACTTCAGAGAATGTGCGCATACTATTCGCAATAAAAAAATACCTGTCATTTGCATGAATGCTGACAGAAACGATCTTGATTATGGCGGCAATGTTTTATTTATTGGCAATAACGATCATGTACCTTTTGACCAGGTGGCCTTTATAAAGAAGGCTTTAAAATTTAAAGAAGTAAACTTCTTGTCTGAAGAAGATTATCCCGTGCATTACACATTTCTGAAAGCTTTTGAGCAAGCAGGAATCATAATTAAAAAGCAATTTACACTGCAAGGCAAAAATTTCTCTCCTGAAGATTCTGCAAAACTTTACAAAGAACTATTTACATTCTACAAAAACAACCTCACCGAACAAAACCGCTTACTCGTAGTAAACATACACAGCAAAATCGGCAACCAACTACTCCCCTGGCTTGACAAGACTTGCTCTCAATTAAAAATTCTCGGACATTCCTATATTGTTAATGCAGAACACATACGCCACTTCGGGATCAATAACAAAAACGAACTCATCCTTATAAGCAACCCTACAGATGCGCTGTCTAAGAGACTTACACTTGATATTGAAGAGCTAAAATCTAAACATGAAGAATATTTCAAAAATCCGAATCACCCCATGTTCGTAAAACGTTGCTTAGACGCTACGGAAATGATTAAAAATAAATTTGAATATAAATCCGACACTACTTCTCTATCGAAAAAAGATTTTGTTGAATTTTTTCGCTCCTTAAGGGGTTCCACTATTGAGGAAGAAGACGAAATATATGAATTCGACTCTTTGCTTACTATGATGCCTGAACTCTATTTTACAGAATATAGCGAAGGCAAGTTGCACTCACACCCGCTCCAACTCAATCTTGAAAGAGAAGTTATTCCTAACCTTTTCTTTGGAATGGAAATCGTAGATATTTATGACATTAACATCAATACCAACTCTTTTACCTCAGATTTCTACTATTGGGTAAAACTTGACTCTTCAAACCGCGATGCTGAGAAGTTTATAATTTTTCAAAACATGAAGCAAAATGAAAGCTCTCGTGAATTAATATTCGAAAAAACCGATGGCAAAACCATTTACAAACTATACAAAGTATCCGGAGTTTTTTATGTAAACTATCAATTAGACGACTACCCTTTCGACAGTCAAGAATTATTCATACGAGCAGAAATTCTTAATCCCTCCAACAAATTGAAAGTTTCTTTTGACCAAAAAAGTTTTCAGCTTGATCCCAACGCCATTGACAAATTTAAAATCACCGAATGGGATAAACAAAAATACTATGTAACGGTTGAAAATGAAATATCGCGTGGCATGCACGGCGACCCAGATATAGATGAAGAAAAATTGAGTGAGTTTAAAAATATATATTTTCGTCTTCAAGTAAAGCGCAAAATCATCTCACCCCTTTTGGAAATTGTGCTACCCCTTTCCCTAATCGGCATAGTATCTATTGCGTTGCTCATGATACGCGATGTTTCATTTGAAAACCTCGGCGAGGTAAGCATCGGTGTATTCATAACTATTGTAGCCTTTTCCATATCTTACTCTGCCAGCACCCCCAATACTGACAATCTAACCCGAGCTGATTTCCTGTTTTGGATCACCTTTTCTGTGGTACTTTTAAATTTTTTGATAGTAATCATAGTGAACTCTATTTATACAAATGAGGAGGTGAAAAAAATGGACTTACGAAAATTCGGAATATGTTTGGGAGTTATTTTTCTTTGCATCGTTTCATGGGTGTTGCTCCATTAGCCTTTATCAAGAGTATTTTGCTTGCCAATTTATTGATCTATGCGTATTTTATATGTGCCCAATTCACCGCTACTGACACGTTGGAGGGCTACGCAAAACGGTGTGTTCATGAAGGCCTTTACGAGCGAGCCCTGCAGGCATATAATCAATTAATAAACACGCATCCACATCGCCCCGAATTGTGGATTGAGCGGGGCAACGTATACATATATCTGTTTCAATTTCAAAAGGCATTGCAAAACTATCAGTCCGCTTTATACCTGGATAGTCTTCATGCCACAGCTTATGCCTACATGGGTGAGTATTACTACCTCATGCAGCATTCTAACTTAGCACATAAAATGCTGGATAAAGCTCTTTCAATACAGCCAGGTCACTCTTATGCCCTAACGCACAAAGGCCTGGTATATTTTGAGTCCGGAGAACCTGAAAAAGCTTATCCTTTCCTTAATGCAGCAATACAGGCAGATTCACAAAATGCCATGCTCTACTACAACCGTGGATATTGCCATTTTGCAGAGAAAAAATATACGCTTGCCATACAAGATTTTGAAAAAGGACTAGTCCTCAACCCCAATCGTTTTTTCCTTGAACGAATATACGAATACTATGTTGAAGCTCTCATGATGAATTTTCAGCACAATAAAGCCTTGCAAATATGCGATTCGGCTACTGCTCATCGCTTTGATTTTGATAACCGAAAAGCCAATGTATATTTTCATGCGCAGCAACTTGACTCTGCCCTGTTTTATGCTCAACGCTATCTGAACCTTTACAAAAACGACTTGCAAATGACTACACTCATTGCTGACATTTATTGGATGAAAGAGGCTAAGGATATGTCATGCATCTACTATAAAAGAGCATGCAAAATATCGCGTAGCACAAGCACATATATTCCTGAACGAATGATGCCTTGTGATGAATATGTTAAGAAATGTAAAAAATAACTTTACCGATAAAACTCATACACTATGCTCTTCGTATTAAATATTACCGTTTAAAATATTTTTTAATTTTATGCGGTTCTGATTGTTTTACTTTTTAATTTTAACTTTAAGTTTTTCAATATGCGAATCATAGTACCCATGGCAGGTATGGGCAAAAGAATGCGCCCACACACGCTAACCATTCCTAAGCCTCTTATCCCTATTGCCGGAAAGCCTATTGTACAGCGCCTTGTAGAAGATATCGCCAAAGTGTGTAACCAACAAGTAGAGGAAGTAGCCTTTATTATTGGCCGCTTTGGTGAAGAAGTAGAAAAGAAACTACTATCCATAGCAACGTCTGTTGGTGCTAAAGGAACCATATACTACCAGGACCAACCCTTAGGTACAGCTCATGCCATACTGTGTGCAGCACCTTCATTGAAAGGAAACCTGGTAGTGGCTTTTGCCGATACCCTTTTCAAGGCCGATTTTAAGTTAGACACATCGCCTGATGGAACAATATGGGTACAAAAAGTTGAAGACCCACGTCCATTTGGCGTAGTAACGGTTGACGACAAAGGTTACATAACAAAATTTGTTGAAAAACCCGACACTTTTGTTTCAGACTTGGCTATCATAGGCATTTATTACTTTAAGGATGGCGAATACCTGAAAAATGAATGTCAGTACCTCATTGACAATAATATCAAAGATAAAGGCGAGTTTCAATTAACTAATGCCTTAGACAACATGAAAAACAAAGGTAGCAAATTCATACCCGGACAAGTAAGCGAGTGGCTCGACTGCGGCAATAAAGACTCCACCGTGCAAACCAATGAGCGTTATCTTGAATTTATAAAACATGAAGAGTTGATTTCAAAAAATGCCTCCCTACATCATTCTGTAATTATACCACCGGTATATGTAGCCGACAATGTACAAATAGTGAACTCAGTCATCGGTCCGCATGTTTCAATAGGTAAGGGTACCAAAATATCCGATTCGATCGTTAAGAAATCTATAATACAAGAAAATGCTATCATAAAAAATGCAATCATTGATAATTCCATGGTTGGTAATTATGCCCATTACGAATGCAAACCTGCAGACTTAAGCATCGGGGATTATAACGTAATCAAATCATAAACATTGCGGTATATAGGTTACATATTGTTGTTCATTTTGTCTGCAGAGGTGGCCTGCACTAAAAAAGCGACCACCTCTGCAAATCTTTCGCCCGGGAAAAAAGAAGAAAAACTGATTCAGTTTGAAAGCTATTTCAACGATGGTATGAAGTATTATTTGCTGGGCCACTACAACGATGCTCAGGCACTTTTCGAGAAAGCCCTTGCCTTAGAGCCCGAGAGCCATGCCACATTACACATGCTCTCTAAAATAGCTATACAAAAAAACGAACTGAACAAAGCCATACAATATGCCGGCAAAGCCCTGAAAATTGATCCCAAAAACAAACATTATTACCTCACTTTGGCAGAGGCATATCAGAAAAATGTCAACATCAACGAGGCTATAAAAGTCTACAAAAAGCTTATTGCTGAAATCCCTAAAAGCGAAGAATACTATTATAATCTCGCCGATTTATATATATACAACAATCAATTTGACGACGCCTTGAAAATCTACGAAAAAATACAAGATTTGATGGGCATGTCCCTCGAACTTACGAGGCAAAAACAACAACTCTACCTCAGGCTGAACAAAACAGAAAAGGCACTGTCAGAAGGTGAGGCTTACATAAAAGCCTTTCCGGATGACTTAGATGGAAAGATGTCGCAAGCGGAAGTTCTTTTCAACAACCGATACGAGCAGCAGGCCATTCAACTTCTTCATGAGGTGCTCAAAACCGATTCTGACAACATAAAAGCACATCTGATGCTGGCCGATATATATGAAAGGAGAGGCGAAAACGAAAAATCTATTCAAGAATTAGAAATCGTATTTACCAATCCACTAGCCGATCTCGACATGAAGCTGAAAATAGTAGATGACAAAATACGCTCCCGCAATGCTGAAAAAGAAAGCCATATTTTGTTACGTTTGTGCGAACAAATAATAAAGGCACATCCCAACGAATCCAAACCTCACCTATATTTGGCAGATATACACCTATTGCGGGGTGATAAAGAAAATGCGTGGAAAGAGCTCATAGTAGCTAAAAAAAATGAGCCAAATAATTACAACCTATGGATACAACTGATTGAGTTGGATAGTGAACTAAAGAAAACGGATAGTACGCTGGTACATACCGACCAGGCTCTGGAGCTCTTCCCCAATCAAGCTATGATATATGTACACAAAGGACTAGCCTGCATACAAAAAAAACGATACCAGGATGCCGTAGATGCTCTGGAAGAAGCAAAAAAACTTTCCTCTTCCGATCCGAATTTAAACAACTACATCAATATACTTTTGGGCGATGCGTATCATTACAATAAACAATATACCAAATCTGACCAGGCCTATGAGGAAGCTCTGAAGTACGACAAAAACAATGATCATGTGTTGAACAATTATAGCTACTTTTTAGCTCTTCGAAAAGAAAAACTGGAATACGCAAAATCTATGTCTGAAAAACTTATCAAAAAACATCCAAACGAACCCACTTATCTGGATACTTATGCATGGGTTTTGTACATGCTCAAAGACTATGAAAATGCTAAAAAATATCTGGAGATGGCCGTGAAAAACAGCAACAACGGCACTATTGTAGAACATTATGGAGATGTATTATACCAACTGGGCGATAAAGAAAACGCCATAATTCAATGGAAAAAAGCTAAATTGTTAGGCGATACTTCTGAACTCATCGACAAAAAAATTGCCGATGGTAAACTTTATGAATAAATCTTTTAGTATTCTCTTTGTTGCGCTATACTTCACCTGCTGTTCATGCTCCCGAAAGACTGTAAGCTCTGTCAGTATGAAACACTCAACTCCGACAGACAGCAACTACTCAAAAACGGAAACTCTAGTCGTTGATGAAATACAATTCAATTACTTCCAGTTCAAATCAAAAATTGATACAAAAGACGGAAAAAATGATATGCACTTCACCGTGCATGGCAGAATGAAAAAAGACAGCATCATCTGGCTTTCCATTACTCCGGGACTCGGCGTGGAAGCTATACGCTGCATAATAACCAGAGATTCTGTGCTCGTAATTGATCGTGTGAACAACCGTTATTACCCCTATCCTATTTCTTACATCAGTGAACAGTTCAACACAACCATAGATTTTTTTCTGTTGCAAAACCTGATACTAGGAAATTTACCTTTCCCATTCTCTCCGAATGATGATTTGATTTCAAAAAATGAATCCGCACAGCTATATCATCTGATTCAAAAAAGAGAGAACCTACAGATTGAATCTGTAATAAGCGGCATCACAAGAAAGGTTGAAAACATCAAATATACAAACACCTCCCGATCCCGAAATTTTTCAGCTACGTATAGTGACTTTGCGTCTTTAGATTCGACAGTAATTGCCAAAAAATCTATATTGGAATTTTCAACATCCCAGGACATGAACGATAAACAAATGACCATTTACATTGAACATGTAAAAACAGAACGTACCGAAAAACCTTTGACTTTTCCATTCAATGTTCCCAAGCGATTTGAGAATAAAGACAATAAATAAAATTTTGTTCACCACGCTCTTTGTGTGTTTATGCGGGCTTCCCTATGCACAAAAGAAAAGCCGTGCTGTGTTGGAAAAAGAAAAAGCAGATAATCAACGACGCATCGAAGAAGCGAATAAAATACTAGCTCAAACCAAACAAAAAAAACAATCTACCCTTGGCCAGTTAGCTGTTCTAAATAGCAAAATCCAGTCGCGCAAGAAGTTGATTTCATCCATTCAGGAAGAAATCTCTTTGTTGCAAACGGAAATAAGCGATATAGAAACCAATATAAACACTAAGGAAAAGGAGATACACCAACTCAAAGAAGAATACAAAAAAATGCTCTTCGTGGCATATAAGCACAACCGACGAATAAATAAACTGATTTACATCTTTTCTTCTGAAAGCATCATGCAAATGGCTATGCGCATAAAATATTTTCAGCATTACTCAAAAGCCCGCCAGCAAAAACTTCTTGCCATACAAAATCACATTAAAGATTTAGATAGAGAAAAAAATAAACGGCAAAAAAAACTGGATGAAAAAAACAAGCTAATAGGTATAAAAGCTGCTGAAACAGAACAACTGAAAACAGAGCATAAAGAGCAGGAAATCGTATTGAAAGCGTTGAGCAAAAAAGAAGCACAACTCAGAAAAGAACTTAACGAACGTAAAAAAGCCATCAAAAAACTTGAAAACTTAATAACCACCATGATAGCTGCCGAGCGTGAAAAAGCTTTAAGAAGTGCCGGAAAAAAAAGCATGAACAAATCTTCCGATACCGACAATGCTACCGCTTCAGTTAAAGAAAACAATTATACCCCAATGCTTACCCCCGAAGCGAAAAACCTGTCGGCATCTTTTTCTGAAAACGAGGGAAAACTCCCTTGGCCTGTAGTCTACGGCAGCATAGCTCAACACTTCGGAAAACAACCACATCCCGTGCTTAAAGGTGTTTATATAGATAACCTTGGAATAGACATACAAACCAAAAAAGATGAAGATGTACGTGCCGTATTTCAGGGAAATGTGGTTACAGTGGCTGAAGTACCCGGCATGAACAAAGTAGTGATGATACAACACGGCGAATATTTTACCGTGTATGCCAAACTGAAAAATGTAATCGTTTCTACGGGCGATGTCGTGACTGCCAAACAAAAGATCGGCACCGTTTATACAGATAAAGATGAGCAATCGCAACTTCAATTTCAGATTTGGAAAAACAACTCCAGGCTCAATCCCGAAAATTGGTTATACTGTAAATAGCCCCTGATGCTTTAGAGATTCCCTGCTGCAAAGTGAACCATGAGGTGAAATATTTTTTTATGTTGGGCGCGCCCTGCGGGCCGGGCTGTCCGCCACTCCGCTATCGCTGCGGTGCTCCGCTAAAGCTCCGCACTGGCCTTGCAGGCCATGGCTC
>JANWYS010000042.1 GCA_025054875.1 Cytophagaceae bacterium
CTCTATCCAGTTGGTACTATACAACATGTTCCGGATGCGATAATCATAGGCCAAATACGTAAAATACCTCTCCATCCGTTCCTTATCCGGGTTAAAATACATTTGACATATCTACACTTTGAATATTGATATCGTCTGTTTTTGCCAAATCGGCATTTTCTGGCAAGTTGAGTATTACGGTCACTTTTCTTCCTGGCAAAACATTAAAGTAATTTTCTGAAAATTTAGCATCGTAATCAGTTGTCAAGTAAAGGTTTTTGATCAAGGTTTTACTTTCTATTTCCAGAGTAATGGTATTTTTTTCTCTCTTTACAATTTTTATTGAAGGATTCGATTTAGGCAACACACATTCTTTAGTCTTTTTAAAGAAGAGAATGTTTGTAGAAATTATCTCATTTTCATCCGAAACTAAATCAACCACTAAACATGATCTATTGGGCGAAACTAAATCAGTGAATTTTTTTATTGGATATGATATGTAAACAGCGGAACTATTAGATTTAACATTTACATTTAATTTTTCAGTGAAATATTCTTTTCCCTCAAAGTCAATGAGTCTGACTGTTAACTTTCCAGGCATATCATTTAATTTATCGGAAATTACATACACTCTCACGGAATCGTTTTCTAAAGCGGGGCTTACCAGTATGGGACTGAAAAAGTTTTTTGCATAATAATGAAGTGCTTTATAATTGCCATAATAATCCATGCCAGACCACGACGCAACCGGCCAACAATCGTTTAACTGCCAATACAGAGATCCCATACAGTGAGGCATTTTTTGACGATGTGACTCTGCAGCAAATTTTATGATTTCGGCTTGTAATACCTGACTCACATACAAAAATGCTTCAAAATTTTTAGGAGTTTTGTAATCTCTCTCCATGTATTTTTTTATTAGTTGATTTCCTCTGGGATGTCTCTGATGAGCTAACATAACGGGAGATTCTATATTCCAATCTTCTTTGACAGTATATTTTTTCACTGTTGAAAATTCGGGGAATGACTGAAATCCATACTCACTCATGAATCTTGAAGTGTTGTCTCTGTATTTTTCGTATGGTTCTTCAAAATGCCATACTCCCCAATAATGCATATCTCCCAGATTTAATTTATTTGCGGGCAATGAATCGTCGTTAGCGCTTGGAGAACTACGTGTGTAAAACCTTCCTGGATCTTCTTTTTTTACTATAGAGGGTATTATTTCATGAAACATTTTTACATAATCTCCCCATATGATTTTTTCATGTTCTGGGGTATATTTATGTTGCTTTTGCCAGCCAAACTCTGCCCATCCTACCTCCATCTCGTTATTACCTGACCATAATGCGATACATGGATGGTTTCTCAGCCTTCTTATGTTTTCTGTAATTTCTGCCTTTACATTGTTCACAAAGCCTGAATCGCCGGGATACATGCTGCATGAAAACATGAAATCTTGCCATATCAAAATTCCGTTTTCATCACACAAATTGTAGAAAATATCGTTTTCATATATTCCTCCACCCCATACTCTCAACATGTTCATATTAGCATCCAGAGCAGATTGAATCAGCATTTTATATTTTTTTTCATCCACTCTATTTAAAAAGTTATCAGAGGGAATATAGTTTGCTCCTTTCATAAACACAGGCACTCCATTGACCTTGAAATAGAAGCTTTTTCCATTTTCGTCTTTTTCATGAACTACTTCTATGGTTCTGAGGCCTATTTTCATACTGTCGCTATCAATTGTAGAATTAGCCAGGTTGAGCTTGGTCACTATTTCATACAAGTTTGGACTTCCTACTCCATTGGGCCACCACAGCTTAGGATTGTCAATTCTAAATGGGCATTCTATTTTATTAAGCCCTTTAGTTAATTTCACTTCTAAAGTGGCTACCTTAACTTTATCTAAATAGGCTTCAATTGTTGCCTCTTTATCTGTGGACGAGAATATTTCTACATTCAGCAACACAGATGCTGCCTTTTCATTCAGCTCTTTTTGTACAAACTGAACGTTTTGAATTTTAGCGCAGTCCCATGCTTCAAGGTAAACGGGCTTCCATATACCACTGGTGACAAAACGAGGCCCCCAATCCCATCCATAATGATATGGTGCTTTTCTGGTAAACATGCTAACTTTTTTCTGCGCCTGGTCGTTATTTGCGGGGTATTGAAATGACAAAGATTCGTATATTGGCATCACTTTTTTGATAGGAGATGTAAAATATATTCTCAGTTTGTTGTTCCCTTCTTTCAAGTATGGCTTTACGTTGCATCTCCACTGCCTGAACATGTTATTTGCTTGTAAAACCAATGAGTCATTTACAAATACATCCGCATACGTATCTAACCCTTCGAAAACTAAATCTATGTTTTCTCTTTCAGCCAACTTATTGTCTACTTGTATGAAGGTGATGTACTCCCAATCTTCTTTTTCGATCCATTGTAGATCTTTTTCATTTGTCCTATAAAAAGGATCCGGTATTTTGTTATTTTGCATCAGGTCGGTATGTACTGTGCCGGGAACAGTTGCCGGAAGCCACACTGCATCACCGTTTTTTCTGAACTTCCAGTTTTGATGCAATTCTATCCTAATTTTCGGATTTTTCTTTTCAGAACACGAAAACAGTGATAGCAAGATTGTGATTAAAAGAATACATTTAGTTAATCTGAGAAACATAAGCCTCTTCATTTAGTTTTATTTGGTTAAAATGACTGTAGAAAAAGTTCTTGGGTCGTTCCACGCTTGTTCAGCTTTTTCCTGACTTGTCCACGATGTGACCTTTGCTTCCCTTTCGCCATCTTTATTTCCGTCATCATCGTTGACCATAATTTCTAGCCCCATTTCTTTACCTTTTTCTGGATTTGCACCAATTAAATTAAATGGAACTTTGATTTCCATTATATAACCATTGGATATTGCTTTTTGTGCAAAAGATACATTGGTTACCTTTCCAGAATGAGGCTCAGTTACTTCTTTTTTGTTATAAGCAAAAATAAATTGAAAATCATCAGCGTCATATGATTTCGATTTGTTGTTGTCACCATCAATAAATATTTCCACGCCGTCATCTGACCATGGATGCTTAGAGTCTGACATCAACTTGTCGTCTGTAACCTGAACAAGAAAATACAAGTAGTCTTTATCCCAACATTGTTTATACTTCACATGTAAATCGGCTGTGTTGTTCAACTTACCTTCAACAAGCATGAAGTTTTCGTTGAAACTGATATTTCCCCAATCATCCTCATTTCCATCTATCATAATTTTGTTTTTGAGCAGTGGAATTACAGCTTTGTAGTTTCTAACTTTCACTAATTCCGGATCTAAGCAACGTTTGCTTGCTGCAATCTCCACAACATTCCTACCTTTGGATAGGTAGAGGCCTGTGATTTTTAACTTTCCTTCATGAACAAAAACATCAGGAGTTGATTTTTTACCATTGACGTGAACTGACAATTTCTCATCGTGTGTGCAGTTGAATGAATTTGATGAAACAAAACTATAATATCCTTCTTCCAGTGCATTTACAGTATATTCTGTAATGTTACCCTTGTCCATTATCTTGATAAGGTCTGCACCTAAACAACCTTTACTCATTGCTGTTTCCTCATCAAATTCTTTGAAGGGTTCAGTTACATATTTTTGATGTTGATCAGAGACAAAAGAGGCTGGAATAATAAAAGTATTGAAAGATTTTGTCGGTAAGGTAAACTGTAAAACTTTATTTCCGATTTTGAGGTTAATGTTTTGAGGTTGGTTATCGTGATTAGCATTTACTACAACAACCTGACCATTGGGGTTTAAGAATGCTAGAGTATTCTCTGCTGCTCCTCCCACATCTATTCGATAGGCTCCATTTGATACAAATCTTGAAAAATGACAGGCCACGTAGTACTGAGGGTTATAAATGACATTTTTGTTTTTTTGATCAACTGTTATCATCGCAGATTGTTTCCAACCCCATGTGCTAAAACCTTTTTCATCTAAAACCATATTCCACTGCATGTATGCATTAGCTCCTCTTCTTAAATAAAAATTCATCAACTTGAAAGTTTTTTCCGCATAATTCCAATCATTATCACCCACGCCACATTCGGTCTCAGTTTGCATCAACTTGACGTTGGGAAACTTTTCATGTGTTTCTTTCACTGCTTTTTTACCTTGCCATTGATAACCTACTCCTGTTATATATGCGCGTGTCTCATCGTCAGCCAGCACTATACCTGCTTGTTCTTTAAAATCACTGTTAATAATAGTTCCTAACCATATTTCAGTATCTAAATCAGAGGCTTTGAAACGTGGGCCTAAATAGTATTTTATGAAATCTCTTTGCTCTTCACCTGTCCAAATGCACGAAGGAAAGATTTGACATGCATCTGATTCATTTTGAATGTGAACTGCGTAAACATTTATTCCTTCCTTTCTATATTCACGCACATACTTTTCAAAATAAAGTGCATATGCCTTTAACACCTTGGGCTCCCAAATGATTCTGGCATCACGGTTAGTGCAATAATACTTTTTGTTAGATTTCATCCATGCTGGCGGACTCCAAGGAGAACCCCATATCTTCAAAGAGGGTTTGTATTTCATTGCAGCTTTTATGTAGGGAATAAGCATTTTTTTGTCTCTCTCTATGCTGAAATATTTCATTTCGTAATCATTAATTGAGTCATTCAACGAATACCAATTCAGAGAGAAATCGTTTGCTCCTATTGGAGCTCTGCATATGTTGAAATTGCATCCGGCCGCCGAATCGAATAAAGATTTTATTATATTCTCACGTTGTTCAGGCGACAATATTTCCATAGCTTTCCAACCCAGTTCATTAAAACATCCGCCGAAACCATCTATTTTTTGAAATTTGTCTGTCGGCCTGATTTCTATTAGCGATGATAGATTGCCAGTGCTATCAGAATAATCTGAAATTTTTATGGTACTCATTTTTTTCATCTTTTCTGACTCGGTAGTCGAGTACCAAATTACCTCTATGTTGCTGTCTTGATTGAATTTTGCAGAGTTTTTACAAGAAGTAAAAACTAACATCAAGATTACGCTTAGAGCAAAAATAATTTTACGTAAAACGAATTTCTCTGTACTCATGCAAATTAATTTTTGTACGTAAAAGTTTCTTTTAGATTATCAATGATGACATCAAATTCACCATCTTCCACTACAGGTTTGTTGTCTCGTCCGATAAACGACAAATCTGATTTAGATAATTTAAACACTAATGTTTTTGACTGGTTTGGTTTAAGCTCTATTTTTTCAAAACCCTTTAACTTCTTTACAGGAGGTGTGATGGAGGCTACTTTGTCATAAAGGTAAAGTTGTACTACTTCTTTACCTGTTTTGTTTCCGACGTTCGTTACGGTGACAAAAACTTTTAAAGTATCATCTCCTGTCAGATTCTTTGTGCTGGCCTTCAGATCAGAATATTTAAATTTTGTGTAACTCATTCCAAAACCAAATTCAAATTGAGGATCAGCAGTGGTTTTATTCAAACCCTTAATCACATCGCTATATTTATGATCATAAGTGAGCAAGGTATTTGGATATCTTGGGTAAGTAAAGGGCAGCTTTCCTGATGGGTTAATCTCACCAAATATGATTTTGCCGATTGCCTCTCCCCCAAAGTCTCCCGGCAAGTAGGCCATCAAGATTGCAGCTGCTAAGGGTTCTATTTTATTTATAAGCCTGGGTCTTCCTTGAGTTAATACCAAAATTATGGGTTTGTTGAGTCTGGACAATTCTGTTACTAACTTAAGTTGAGCGTCAGGCAGTGATATGTCGTCTATGTTACCTAAATTCTCAGTGTAGGTATTTTCTCCCAGACAAGCAATAATTACATCAACATTCTCAGCTTCGTCCAAAGCTTGTTGAATATTGATTTCGCTTTCGAAATCAGTACCTTTAACGTATTTTACATTTTTTGCTCCTACGGTGTTTTGTATAGCTTGCAAAATGGTTAGTCTACCCGCTGTGTTCCAGGCTGTATCTCTTCCTAACCACGTGTGCGTCCATCCTCCGTTTAAAACATTCAGCGAATTTGCCCCTACCCCCGTCACAAGAATTTTTTTGTTTTTATCAAGAGGCAAAATGTTATTTAAGTTTTTTAAAAGAGTGATTGATTCAGAAGTGGCTTCGAGAGCCACTTTTTGATGGTCTTTACTTCCAAATTTTTGATATGACTTAAACTCAGGGATAGGCTTGTTGAAAAGTCCTAAGATGAATTTCACTCTCAAGATTCTTCTAACTGCGTCATCTATTCTTGACATGGGAACCTCTCCATCTTTAACCAAAGAGATTAAATCTCTTGTAAAGCTAAAATCGTTCGGTACCATGCTCATGTCAACGCCGGCATTGATAGCTATCTTGACGGCCTCTCTGTTGTTATGCGCTATTCTGTGAACGGTATATAAATATTTTATATCTTCCCAATCGGATACAGCAAATCCTTTGAATTTTAATTCATTTTTTAAAATTTCAGTGAGTATGTATGGGTCTGAGTGAACAGGTATGCCATTTATCTCAGATGAATTAATCATTACAGATAGAGCTCCTTTTTTAATTGCCTGTTCAAAAGGTGGTAGGAAATACTCACGCAGGTATCGTTCCGGTATCCATGCCGGGGTTCTATCTTTCCCCGAAAGGGGCATACTGTATCCCATGAAGTGTTTAAGACATGCAGCAATCCTATCAGGAGCGTTGAGATTGTTACCTTGATAACCGGCAATAACTGATTGCCCCATTTTAGACGCTAGATATACATCTTCTCCAAAAGTTTCCCAAAGTCTTGGCCAAAGCGGCGTTCTGGCCACGTCAAGTACAGGAGAAAAATTCCATTTGATACCACTTGCATTTAATTCATAAGCCGTAATTTCAGATGCTCTTTGTACGAGTTGTGTGTTCCATGTTGCAGCCATACCTATTTGTTGAGGAAAAAGAGTTGCGCCTTTTGTGAAATTCACTCCATGTACCGCATCTACACCATATAGTACCGGTATTTTCAGCCGGGTTTTCATAGCTTCATTTTGTATTTGAGTAATTATTTTTTGCCACCCCGATCTGTCAAATTCTTCGTAAGCCACGTTCATTATAGAGCCTACTTTGTAATAGTGGATGGCTGAGTCCAACATTTTAAGGTCTAATTCATAAGGACGAATCCACCCTTTTTCGTCAGCTTTCAGAAGGCATCCGATAGTGAGTTGCGTCATCTGACCCACCTTCTCCTCTAATGTCATTTTAGTCAATAATTCTTCTACTTTCTTATCTATTTCCGTTTCGTTTAGCTGTGCGTCCGACAACAACGTGAAGATTGAAAAAAACAACAATAAAAATAATCTCATATTCATCATGTAATCAATTATGGAAAAAATCAATCTATCAATTTGAACTCAGCACTGTTTTGCGTTTCGGATGACCCTCCGATAAATACCGTAAAATCGCCCGGCTCTGATACGTACTGCATATCATTGTTGTAAAATTTCAGCAAATCTTCCGTGATAACAAAAGATACTTCTTTTTCCTCTCCAGGATTAAGTGTCACTCTTTGAAAGCCTTTAAGCTCTCTTACCGGACGTGTGCTTGAACTGACTTTATCATGAATGTACATTTGCACGATTTCATCGCTTACATATTTGCCTTGGTTTTTTACCTTGACTGAAGCTACTATTTGTTGGTTTTTTTTCATTGAAGCTGAACTGAGGGTTACAGGAGAATACTCATATTTGTTATAGCTCAATCCGTATCCGAAAGGATAAAGAGGAAGGGTTGTGTCAAATATGTATCCTCTTCGTTGTGAGGGTTTGTAGCTGTAATATATAGGACACTGAGCAGCGCTTCGGGGGAATGTCATGGTTAATTTCCCGGAAGGACAAACATCTCCAAACAATACGTCTGCTATTGCTTTTCCTGTCATTTGCCCCAAATACCAAGATTCCAAAATAGCAGGCACTTTGTCATTGATTTTGTTTAGAGATAGTGGCTGACCATTAGTCAATACTACTACAACCGGTTTTTGGGTTTTTAAAATTTCTTCTACCAATTCATTTTGGTTTCCTGGTAAATCTAAATTCAATCTATCACCGGGAGCGCTCTCTCCTGCTGTTAATTCTGTGCCTCCCAAGTTTAGTATAACCAGGTCGGCACGTTTGGCCACAGCTACTGCCTCTTTTATAAGCTTCATATTCACTTCAAGAGATTCTAACATCTTAGATTCCTTTTCATACCAATTTTCAGATTTGGTGATTTTACAACCCTCGTGAGTTAAAACTTCCACGCCTTTTAATTTTTCTCTTATTCCTTCTACTAAAGATATTGTGCTGAGGGGTTTCCCACTGTAAGAGCCTAACCTCACTTTATTTGCGTTAGGTCCGATAACTGCAATTCTCTTGTATGCTGTTTTTGAAAGGGGCAACATATTACCCTCATTTTTTAACAAAACAACAGACTCGTAGGCAGCTTTCAGAGCAAGCTCTTTGTATCGTGAGTTTTCGGCGAGTTTCTCAGCTTTTTCCGGATCAACATAGGGATTTTCAAACAACCCCAATTCAAATTTTAATTTTAAATGTCTGGCCACTGCAGAGTCTAATACACTCATTTTGATTTTTGAATCCAAAATCAATTGCTTCAAATATTTGCTACAATCAATATCCCCAAACTCCGTATCAACACCTGCCTCCAATGATTTTTTAATTGCCATTTCTTTCGATTCAGCTACTCTGTGCAAGGTCATTAACTCGGTTACTCCCATATAGTCAGATACTACTAAACCACCAAATCCCCATTCTTTGCGTAAAACTTTGTTCATTAGCCAATCGTTGGCATGAGAGGGAATTCCATTTATCTCGTTATAAGAAGCCATCAATGCTTTAACTTTTGCATTTTTGACTACGTATTCAAAGGGGTAAAACAAGTTTTCTCTCAGATATTTTTCTGAATAGTTAGCCGGACCCACGTTTGAACCTGCTTCAGGTTGTCCATAAGCACAAAAATGTTTTAGCGTAGCAGCCACTTTGTTTTCCGGAATTTTAGGTCCTTCTCTACCTTGCAGACCTCTGACTATGGCTTCGCCCAACCTTGATGTAAGAAATGGATCCTCTCCTAACGTCTCATCTATACGTCCAAAACGTGCATCTCTTGCTATGTCTAAAACAGGACTCAGTGTCTGATGACTTCCTCTTGACCTCACTTCTTCGGCAACTGCGCTATATAATTCTTCTAAAAGTTTTGTATCCCACGAACAAGATAAGGCTATTGCCTGCGGATAGCTTGTAGCATTGTATGCTACCAAACCATGCAGAGCTTCATCGTGAAAGATAACGGGTATACCCAGTCGCGTTTTTTCTCTCAGAAACTTTTGTACTGCATTGGTATATTCTGCAGTTTCCCTTGGAGTCTTGTTTTGGTATTTTGAGTAATCTCCTAATCCTACTTCATTTAAAACTACATTTTCAAACGGCCTTCCGATTTGACCAATACCATGAGGAATGAGTTTGGCAGCTTTCTCCTCTGAAAATTTATTGTTGTCGTCCGACAAATGCCTTTTGCCCTCATACAAGCACTGTATCTGTGCTATTTTTTCATCCAAAGTCATCCTGCTGAGCAAATCAGCAACTCGTTGGTGAATGGGTAAGCTTGGGTCCTTATACGCCGGTATGTTGTTTATACTTGTGTTATTCGACTGAGTATTATGGTCATATCGGTTATTGACTGTGAATGAAAATAAGAAAGCCAAAAGTGATATAGTATACAAACTACTCTTTAATAATCTTCTGCGCATAAGTTTGTTTATCGTAATGTACTTTTACAATGTATAATCCGGGAGATAATTTAGATACTTCGCTTATTTCTATCAAGCGAGTATTTGTATGATTTACTTCTTTTGAATACACCAAATTGCCCACTACATCATATATTAAAACTCGTGTAACGTTGTTAGTGTCTGTAGAGATATTCACATTCACATTCAGCACATCATGAACTACACTTGGATATATCGAGACATTGTTGCTTTTGTTCAAATCATCATTGAAACGTGTCCAACGCGATTCACTTTCATCCAGAGATAGTGGAGCAAAATCGAGATACCATGTCCCCCTGCATGAAGTAGCCACATATACTCTTTTGGGAGTATGTTTATCAGCCTCCATGAAATGTATTATACCCAAAGGAGGGCTGGAAGTTGTGGTTAATGAAGTAAACGTCAATGAACCAGCTGTGGCAAGAGGATTTTCACAATAGTATATTCCTTCTGTGCCGCCTATCTTACCGTATATGTATAATACAGGAGGATTTGCCACACTTGGTGTGCCTGAGAAAGGAGCGCCAAAGGCAAAATTATACACTTCATCACCTGTGGCAAGTACATTTACAAAAGTAGTTCCATTGTTTGTAGACCTGTACAATCTTCTTTCGTTAGCTCCACCGTACTTAAACCTGTCGTGATGCCCTACCCACACATATCCTTCACAACCTGGCATAGCTTTTACAAAAGTTGCATTCGTAACTTCTCCAAAACAATCGGTGCATTGTAATGACCAACTTGCACCACCATTTGTAGTTATCCAAAACTGGTCTTGCCATGTTGCCCCTGAAGCTGGTGGAAAATTGCTATCCCCATTTCTTTTTACATAATAATAAAACTTGTTTCCATTCACTTTATCAGATTCCAATACTTGTCCTGATGAGAATTCATCTGACAAGGCTTGATTGCCATTAGTAAAACTAATGTCATTCATCTGAGACCATGTGGCACCTCCGTCTGTTGAACGGTGAGGATGCGTTTTTATAGAACTGTATCCACTGCAAGAAGGGTAGTTGTCAAAATGAGGAGCCCATAATATCAGATTAGGGTTTGTACTCGACATAGCAATGTTTCCGCAAGTAGCAACTTTTGTACATCCACTACCTTGATTATCAAAAGTATTCAGGTTACTCCACGTGGCTCCACCATCTGTTGACTTGAGTGCCACTTTAGTATTCCATATTCCCAGTGCCTTTGCTCCTACTATAACTATGTGCGATGGGTTATTGTAGCAATAAGCAATAGATCTTCCATTCCCTTGCCATCCATTGTAAGTACCCGTAGCTCCGGGAGGGTTGATTTTAGTTGGTGGAATAGCGTCCGGATTACTTCCTACCCTTATTCCAAGTAAGTCTTGGCTTGCAATCACCAGATTGCGCGTGGCACCGGGGGGAGCTATCAGTTGCTGAGAACAACTCTCTTCCAACCCTAGCATGATGCCTTCAGAGCTTGTTGTGGTATTTTGGGTGGTAACATTATTTATACGGTAAACTGCGTGTCCATTCGTAAAATAAACTTGATTGGGGTTTTGCGGATTAAATTGCGCATCTGCTCCCCAACTATAATAATGTTGCATATTATTCCAATCAGGATTGTCTACTGTATTACATCCTGCCTGTGTTGCGCATACAGAATAGCCAGTACCCGTGCCACAGGGGCTGGGGCTATTAGGGTCACTCGCATCTGCCCAAATTCTCCATGTGGGAGAACCACTAAGAAAATTAGTCGTATAGAAAATCTTTTGAGTAGTAACATTATGTGGAGTTACAACGACAAAATTTGGATTAGTAGGATGTACGGCTATACCCGTCCAACTATAAGTAACCCACATAGGGCAAGAGGTAGGAGGAGTTTTATCAGTCAGTGTATTGGTGGCAGGGTCATATAAATAAATTCGCCCATCACCTCCCGTTTCTCCCCAAGGTGATGTATAATTATCATTACATGCTATGTATAGTCTACCGTTGTTAAATACTGCACGCACGGGGTTTTTTGCAATGGTTCCGATGCTTGACCAAGTCGAACCGCCATCGCTGCTTCTGTAAACTCCCCTTGAGGGGGATCCTCCGTCAATCACTCCTACGTATATGTTTTTTGTCACGGTTTGTCCACTAACTACAGTTCTATTACTGGGATCTGTGCTAGGGTCAAAAACGACAAAACTAATTCCGCCTCTGGCTCCAGAATTACCTGTTCCACCCGAGTTTGAGGGGAAAGTACCAGAAGCCACTTGACTCCAAGTGTTACCATTGTCGGTGCTTTTCCATAAGCCGTCGTTTCTTGTGCCAAAGTAAATTACTCGGTTTGCTCCTGTTGTGGCCGGATCAATAGCTAATCTCTCTCCGGCATGTCTCCAATGTTGATTGCCTCCCATTTCAATTGTACTTCCCGGAAATCCTGTAAGATTTGTCCAAGTGTTACCATTGTCGGTAGATCTAAGCATTCTGGGTGTGGGATAAGTAGCATCATTGATGTTGTCTCCCACTGCAGCAAAAATAACCTGGCTTGAGCCAGAAGTATTTTCATCAATAGCAAAACTTTCAACGCTAAAAAAAGTAGCGGTTACATTGAAAAGAGAAAGCTTATCCATTAATCCATTCCATTTTGTTCCATCCCATCGAAAAACTCCGGCTGCATCTGTACGCACATAAATATCTCCGCTGGTTGGATGAATTCTTAAGCCGGTCACAAAGCCCATACCTTGTAAGTTTACATTTTTCCAGCTCTGGGAAAAAATTTTGTGGTTGAAAATGATGGTATGTATCACTGAGATGCACACTACTACTATTTTTCTCCTGAAACCTCTTTCACAAATTTTCATATCATTTTTTCTCATTTGATTTTATTTTACAAATAAATGTATTTTTTACATTTTTATCAATATGTGTAGATAAAATTTTAATTATTTCATTTATTTTTTTTTACCAGCTGTAACCAGTTAAAAAAAAATTCGTATAAGTCATATAGAATATTATTTCATACATAATTACTTCTCATCCTGATAATTAAATACATTACGAGGGCAAGTTACTTATGGCAAAGAGATAAGAGCTATAAGTTATAAATGCTTTACAATATTGTCTGTGTTTTTATGTGTAAATTACATTTAATTCAAAAAAAAATTAAAATGTAATTTGTACAATTAAAATAAAATTTTTAACTTAGCCTAAATATTTAGGCTGTATTGACTAATCAGGAGAAAAAATATGTTTGATTCTGGTTACCTATACTGCACAAAAAGTATTAAATGTAAATTGTACAATTAAAATAATATATTTAACTCGACAAATTATGAATGGTCTTAGAGTAATATTCATCTGTGTTTGCTTCTCAATCGTATATCAGTATGAAACTTTCTCCCAATCTTGCACCTATGGTCCGGAGTTGGTTGTAAATGGAGGATTTGAACAATGTGGAACTTCAGGAAAACGTTATTGTAACGAAGGCGGAAATAGAGTATGGTGTGGCTCTTCATACAACCCAGTCACTAAACAAATTTGTGTGCCAGGTACATGCTATCAAGACTTTGACCCTTTGTCTGACTATGGAACAGATCCGGACTCAAATCGTTTTGGGGCAGGAGCTATGATATTTAAAGATGACGGTACAACACTACTGGGAATTGTAAAATACACTAAGACAAGCAAATGCTTTGAATTGGTGAACCCCTCCACTGATCCATCCTACACAGGAGATATAATCATTAAGTCTGGTTATGCAGGAGTAAATCCTCATGTTGTAGGTTTAAGTTATGTGGATGGAGATTTATCACCAGGACAATATCATGTGGCAACTTATGCAAAATTTGCTAATTGTAATTTTAAGTACACGTTTGCCCGTACAGGAAATTTTATGGGCGTGTTTGATATGCCTTCACCGGGCACTACAACAAACATATGGTGCCAAAATATATCCGTCACTGCCGGAACATGGTATGATTTTAGCGCGTGGTATTTGAATGCTCTTGGCACTATTTCTCATTGCCAAAAATTTTGCGGTACGTCTGCACCTCAATGCCCCTTAAACCCTACGGCAGAAATACCTAGTATAGTTCTCACTGTTAATGGAATAGACTTAGGGGCAGTTGCAGAAGTTTCTTACAGTGGTGGCAGTACAAATTGGGCTCAGCAAAAATGTTTTTGGCAAGCTACTTCCACAGGTATAGCCAACATATGCATTAAAATAATAGCTGGTGGTGTAACCATTGGCAATGACATCCTAATAGATGATATATCTTTCAGAGCAGTTACAGGCGGGTGCACTCCTGCAAGCAGTTGTACATTTACATTACCTATCACACTACAAAGTTTCAAGGTTATCAGAATTTCTGAAAATTCAGCAAAAATTGTATGGAGCACTGTAGAAGAGAAAAACGTGAAAGAATTCGTATTACTTAGAAGCAAAGACGGGGCAAACTTCTTCGAAGTGGACAGAATTCCTGCTGTCGGCAATTCTAACATTCTTCAAACTTATCAATATGAAGACAATAATATAGATGGCAGCAAATACTATTATAAACTCAAAGCTATTGACCACGACCACAAAATCACTTATTCTAACGTATTACCCATAGAGGATATTTACAACTCACAAATATCTGTATTCCCTAATCCGGCGAGAGATAAAATATTGGTTTCAGGAATTGAAAACTATACTCAACTTGTATTGATGGATATGAATGGCAAAGAATTTGGTGTGACAAATCTGGACAAGGTATTCTCTCATGAGCTTGATGTATCCGGCATACCATCAGGTTGCTATATTATGAAACTCATTTCAAGAGATAAGATAAGCAATGTTAAAGTAGTGCTTTACTAAAATAAACAAGAGTTAACTCGAATGAGGTGAGTAATGTTAATTGAAAGGTAAATGCTTTTGTAAGTGAGGTAAATCAGATTGAATTCGAATTGTTACTTTCTTTTGCTCAGATGAATTTTCAACTAACCAGTATGGCTTACTTAAAAGGTATGTTTACTCATACAATAAAAACATTGTTGCTATACTTGTTTTTTATTATTGCTCGAAACTATTCATACGGACAATTGGTAAAGATTGCCCCCGAATATGATGCAGGTATCGTACCTAATCCGTTTTCAGGATTGTCCAGCTGGTATGAGCGAAGCCATGCCATTGCAAACGGATATTATCCAACCACATATGATGAGTGTGTGAGGTACATGTGGTATGCGTTGGAGCCTTCAAAAGATGTCTTTAATTTCAGCGTTATAGAAAATGACATCCATCAGGCAGTGACCTCCGGGAGAAAATTAGGTTTCAGAATAATGTGCATAAATAAATATGAAACCCCGATGGGAGTGCCCTCTTATTTTTTAAGTGAGGGATTGGGAGACTTCCAGGATGGAGTGTTTGTACCTTATTGGGATAACGATGCATTTTTGGTACGCGTAGAGAAGTTGATGCAAAAATTAGGAGAAATATATAATGGCGACCCCAGAATTAGCTATGTTGACATAGGAATATATGGCAATTGGGGTGAGTGGCACATGAGCGGCATATCAGGAGGAAGAACAGCTTCACTGGCTTCCAGAAAACGAATAGCAGATGCTATCATCAACAATTTTTCAAAAACTCGGTTACTAGCTTTGCCGGATATGGATTACGTGGATAAAATCAATGGTTCAAACTCTGCATGGAATTATATAATGGGAAAGTCGAACAAGATAGGTGTAAGGCTCGACAATCTGGGGCATCCTTGGTTTGACATGCTACAATCACCGACTTTTAAGTACATTAATACTACAATGATCAATCGCTGGAAGACGGCTCCCATTGTATGTGAATTTATTGGAGGAGGATGTGGCAGCACAGACATGAATTTGGCTAAAACTCAAGTTATAAATAAACATGTGGCTATGGTTTGCGATAATACAAGCGGAATTGAATGCAATTACAGTTCGATTACAAGTGTTATGTCGTCTGCCGGCTATCGCTTTTCTCTTGATTCCATAATTTACCCGTCACATGTGTTACCCAATTCTAATTTCACATTTTCGACAACATGGACTAACTCCGGTGTAACTCCTGCATATGAAAAATGGAGTGTAGTCGTTGAACTTAGGAAAAATGGAGCAACACATTGGGTGGATACATTGTCGTTAGATTTAATGTCATTTCTTCCACAAAATAAAAAAAATCAGGTAGATACTTTTTTTATTCCTGATAGCATCAGCATGGGAAAATACGAAGTATATCTTGGGATTGTGGAAGAATCAGGCATAAGGCCTGCTATGAAATTGGCCAATAAAAATATACTCAGGGACTCAAAAGGATTTTACCTGATCGGTAATATTGAAGTATCGAACCAAATACCAACTATAGAAAACGAAAAGTGTGACGCCGGCCTCAGTGATATATCAATATATCCTAATCCCACTATGCATGAATCTAAAATATATTTTTCAAACTGTGAGATTTCTGAGATAATGATATATTCAAGTTTGGGAAATCTTGTCAAGAGTATTAACGTTGATACTGACAACAACCATTATGTTCGATTTGGAGCAGATTTAATACCGGGAATTTACTTCATAAAAATCTTCAAAAAAGGTATCAGCCGATCCTTACCTTGGGAGAAGTTGTAATCATCTAGGATTGAATATAAATAAATTTGTAAAAAATTTGAGATAAATATTTTTTTTATTTTATTAGTGTAAAATTACACTTAAATCATGAATAGTGATGAATAGCATCGTTTTACTATATAATTTCAAAGCATCAGAAAACGATTTGTTTGGAGCATTCATAAGTTCAACCAACAGATATACCAACGAGAATTCTTATGAAAAATACCCCTCACAGTTCATGCATGGAATTATCGAATATGAACATCAATGGAATCTTTACAAAAGCCACATTAGCATGAGCAAAGGTTCAACACGTTTTAAAACTTTGTCACTGAAATATGCCAATATGATAATACCGCTTTTTCACAATCATTTTTTTATAAAAGAACTTAAACACATAGACGAAGGAGAACAATTTTTAGAAAGACTGTACAAGACCATTAAAGAAAATTTAAAATACTCTTCACCTAAGATTCAACGAATAGGTAAAAAACTCTTAAAAAAAAGAAGTATTGAATCAATAGGTACAATCAGCGGATTATCTGAGTACATGGAAATTCTTTACAAAACAGCTGCAGTACCTATAAGGTTAGTAGATTCTACAAGAGTCTTACTGGATAATTACGAATGTTTTGAAGAGGAATATTCAGAGGTCTTCAATGATCTGGTAAAGTTTGAAAAAAATATGGTTTTAATTTGAGTTTGTTATGTCCGAACTGAGGTGGAATCCACTGTTAGAAACTTTTACAATAGTAGCCGCAAATAGACAGGGAAGGCCAAATATGCCCAAGGATTTTTGCCCTTTTTGCCCTGATAAATCCGATAAAGTTCCTTCTCATTATGATGTATTGGTATACAAAAATGATTTTCCCTCTTTATCAACAAGCTCTCCCATACCATGTTCAAACGAGAATACTTTTTATAAAAAGGCTCAGGCATATGGAGTTTGTGATGTAATACTGTACTCACCTGATCACTACACAAGCCTGCCTATGCTGGGCTTGGATCACATTAAAAAACTTGTAAACTTATGGATTAAAAGAACGATTGAAATCTCGGAAGATTCAAAAATTAAATATGTATTTGTATTTGAAAACAGAGGCCCGGAAGTAGGTGTGACAATGCCTCATCCACATGGCCAAATTTATGGTTATAGTTGGATACCTCTGAAAATACAAACAGAGCTAAACAATTGTCGGAATTATTATCAAAACACCAAAGGAAATCTAATCCTAGAAATAGGAAATGAAGAAATGCGCGATGGACGACGAGTAATATATGAAAATGAAAAATTTGTGAGTTATATTCCGTACTTCACAGATTATCCTTACGGTGTTTTCATTGCAAGCAAACAACAACTCAGCTCTTTTGCTGACTTTGGAGAAAAAGAGGTACACGATTTTGCCGATGTTTTAAAAAAAATAACCGGAGCTATGGATTCTTTGTTTGATCGAGAATTTCCCTATATGATGTGTGTGCATCAGACTCCAGTTAACTCTGAGGAATATAAAGATTGCCACAACTATTATAGTTTTCATGTTGAATTTTATCCGCCCCTCAGGTCGGCTAATGCTATAAAGTGGTATGCCAGCAGTGAAATGGGCGCATGGGCTGCAGCAAATACACGATTAGTAGAGGAAACCTCTGAAGAACTACGTGCCGCTTTAAAAAAATTCGAATTACAAAACAAATAATACTCATGAATGTAAACTTCGAAAAAGTAGATGTAGAAAACCATTTTTTGAAATTATTTGGAGAAAGCTCAGAACCTTTTCAATATTACTTCTGCCCTGGCAGAGTGAATTTGATTGGAGAGCATATAGATTACAATGGGGGGTTAGTGTTGCCGGCATCATTGACCTTGGGTATTACAGCTATAGTAAGGCCTAACAAGAGAAATCAAATCAGAATCTACTCATCAAACAAAGGTAACCTCACAACCATCCATCTGAAATTGCCCATTGAATATAATACCGAGGATGATTGGGGAAATTATCCTAAAGGTATTATTGCGCATATTCTTAAATCTAATATTTCGCTTCAAGGATTTGATGCTTTGTACACAAGTAATCTTCCGGATGGTTCCGGCCTATCTTCATCGGCTGCTATTGAGGTGCTGACCTACTATATCAGTCTCAATAATTCGATTAATAAGAACACAATAGATTTAGTTAAAATTGCCCTAGACAGTCAATCTGTTGAAAATAATTTCATTGGAGTAAACTGTGGTATCATGGACCAGTTTGCTGTAGCCATGGGGAGAAAATCACATGCAATCCTTCTGAATTGTGAGAGTCTGGAATATAAGTACATTCCGGTTGATCTGAAAGATTTCATGTTGGTAATAATGAATACAAATAAAAAAAGGGAACTGGCAGAGTCTAAATACAATGAGAGAAGGTCTGAATGTGAGCGTTCGTTAGCGATATTAAATACTAAATACAACCTGCCTAACCTGTGCAGTGCTACACTATCGCAAATAGAAGAAATGCTCACTGATGAGCCAATTTTACTAAAAAGAGCACGCCACGTAGTGACTGAAAATTTGCGAGTACGAAAAGCCTCAACACTGCTATCAGAAGGGAACTTGTCTGAATTCGGAAAATTATTGATTGAATCTCATGTATCACTGAGAGATGATTATGAAGTGACAGGTAAAGAACTTGATGTTGTTGTGGAAGAAGCATTGAAGATTAAAGGTTGCATTGGTGCAAGAATGACCGGAGCAGGATTTGGCGGATGTGCCATCGCATTGGTAGAAAAATCAATTATAGCATCATTTTGTGACCAGGTTGGCCAATCCTATAAGGCACGTACAGATAAAGAAGCAAGTTTTTACGTTTCAGAAATTGGTAACGGTGTATGTAAAATTTTTTAAATTATAATTTAAAGTAAAAGTAGGGGTATGAATTTTTCTATTTTAGACATCATTGTTTTTTTATTTTATTGTCTACTGATTATATCCATTGCCATATGGGTGAGTAGGAGAAAAAAAGGAGAAGTGCAGACGACAAGAGATTATTTTCTTGCCGGCAACTCATTACCATGGTGGGCTATAGGTACATCTTTAATTGCGGCAAACATCTCTGCAGAACAACTCATCGGTATGACGGGAGATGGCTTTACCATGGGGTTGGCGATAGCTAGTTATGAGTGGATGGCGGCACTGACTTTAGTTGTTGTTGGTAAATATTTTCTTCCAATATTTTTAGATAAGAAGATTTACTCCATGCCCAACTTTCTCGAAATAAGGTATGGTACGGAGGTAAGAACCATTCTTTCTATTTTATGGCTTATGCTGTATGTCTTTGTAAATCTTACTTCCATATTGTATCTGGGCGGTGTGTGTATTGAACAAGTTTTTGGAGTGAGATTAGAGATTGCCATTATATCTATAGCCGTGTTTTCCATAATATATACCCTGTCTGGAGGATTAAAAGCCATAGCTTACACAGATTTTATTCAGGTGAGCTTCTTGGTAGTTGGTGGGTTGATAACCACTGGTTTAGCTCTTAACGCTTTATCTGATGGAGAAGGGATATGGAAAGGTGTATCTATTCTGCTCAACGAAAACAAAGAAAAATTCAATATGATATTTACTCCTGAAGAAAAGTATTTTTCATCCCTACCCGGATTTTGGGGAGTTTTTGTTTTTCTATGGATAATCAACCTCAACTATTGGGGGTTCAATCAATATATTACACAAAGAGCATTGGCAGCTAAAAATCTTAATGAAGCACAAAAAGGAGTAATATTAGCCGGATTCATAAAACTATTGATGCCACTGATAGTGGTTGTACCCGGCATCATTGCCTATGCATTGAAGGCCCCCATAAATGAAAACACAAAAGATGCCGTATATCCTTGGCTTTTGAACGAGTTTCTAACTCCAGGTGTAAAAGGAATTGTTTTTGCAGCATTAGTAGCAGCAATAGTAGGTTCTCTCAGTTCTAAAACTAATAGCATTGCTACTATTTTCACCATGGATATTTTCAAGCCTTTTTTTGGTAAACAAATGTCAGAATCACAATTGGTAAGAGTAGGAAGAATTTCTATCTTAATATCTTTGACCATTGCGGTAGCCTTGGCTCCATACGTAAGGTTGTTTGAAGGAGGATTCCAGTTTATTCAAATATTTACAGGCTTTTTTAGTCCGGGAATTTTTGTAATCTTCTTGTTTGGTTTGTTTTGGAAGAAAGCTTCAAAAAGAGGTGCGTTGTGGGTAGCTGCTCTTACCTTGCCCTTATCTGTGTTGATGTACTTCTTTTTCGGACAAACTTCCTATGCAATTATAAACTTACCATTCTTATTCAGAATTGGTATCAGTTTTATATTATTGGCACTAACCATGATTTATTTTGGGTTTCGTGATAATCCAACTCAATCGGACCCTAAAGCCATATCATACAAAGTTGACATGTTTAAAACATCAACGCGTTTTAACTTGGGTGCACTGATAATATTCACGATTATTGTAGTCATATATGCTTATTTCTGGTAGTGTGTAGTGCCGTGTGAGCCTGAATAGATTAGTGTATCTGTAATGGGCCTTATCAATATAGATAAGTATCCCAGACATCATGTTGCAAAGGCAAAAAAAAAACGCAACCAGAAAACAAATCCTGAAAGCCCTCAAATTGACGTCTCTCAAAAGGGGGATGCTACCATCTCTTTCGAAAACTCCTTGAAAATTCCATATTGAAGCGAAAAATCAGTGTGAAATTGTATATTCAACTGAAAAAT
>JANWYS010000043.1 GCA_025054875.1 Cytophagaceae bacterium
GGAGCTTTAGCGGAGCACCGCAGCGAGAGCGGAGTGGCGGACAGCCCGGCCCCGCAGGGGCGCGCCCAACATAAAAAAATCATATCACTACACTTCTCCGCTGCTGTATAATCCGAGAGTTAAAAAATTTCCGGTTCGCACCACAATAAATTTGATCGCCTGTGAAATTATAGTAAGCTGAATATTAGTGTATAAAATGATAAATTTTATATCCGCCTTAATGTACATGTGTATACCGCCATTTTCGTCACAGCCTCTCTCCTCTCCCGACCCATAGTAGAAAATTTTACCTTAACTTCTTTTCCTTACCAGGTAATGGGTTAAAAACCTTGCTCGTGTTGTATGCATTTTTTAAACATAATGTTTAATTTGTGTTATACTCAATATAATAATTTGAAATAATTTTTTAAACGAAACATTAAACCATGGAACACCAATCACCACAGGAAGATCTGCAGGCCAAAATAGAAAGCTTAAGAAAACGATATGAAGAGGATGGACAAAGTTTTGCCACACATCTTGAAGGAGCCTTGCACTCTCGCTATATCAACTACTGGGATTATATTCACCTGGATACCTTACTTACCCTGCAAACTCCAAAAACAGATTTTCCGGACGAACTTATTTTTATCACCTATCATCAAATCACAGAGTTGTACTTCAAACTTATTTTACATGAGATGGGGCAGCTCAGAGAAGCTAATGAAGTAACGGGAGATTTTTTCTATGAAAAACTATACCGTATGAACTGGTTTCTGGGAAGACTCATAGAATCTTTCGACATCATTGCTGTAGGTATGGATCAAAATCAATTTATAAAATTCCGAGCTGCGCTCACGCCTGCCAGTGGATTTCAATCCGTACAATATAGGCTCATAGAAATCGCCTCCACCGATTTTATTAATCTGGTGGACAAAGACTGTCGCAACAAATACTCTGATTATGCGACTATTGAAGAAATGTTTGAAGACATATATTGGAAGAAAGGGGCTATAGACGTAGCAACGGGAAAAAAATCGCTTACACTGAGACAATTTGAAGAAAAATATTCCCGCAGGCTGTTAAGAATGGCAAACGAAAACAAAATCAAAAATCTATATGCCATATACAAACGCCTGCCCTTCGAGGTTCAGAACGATGAAAAAATAATTTTAGCCATGAAACGTTTTGACACATACATAAACATAAACTGGCCATTGGCTCATTACAAATATGCCGTACGTTATCTTATCAAAGAGAGCAATACAGTAGAATCTACCGGCGGCACAAACTGGCAAAAATACCTACCGCCTCGTTTTCAAAAACGGATATTCTTCCCTTCACTATATTCAGAACAAGAAATCAACGATTGGGGAAAGACCTGGGTAGAGACAGAGGTATTACAGAATAAATCACCACGATGAATACATATGCATGGTTACACATAATACCTGTTGTGCTCTTCATCACGCCACTATGTGCACAGCGTGTAAAAATAACCACTTACTACGACGCCAAAAAAACTATCATCAAAGAAGAATACTATGTACTGAAAAAAAATACAACTGTGCCCGACAGTACTTTTAAACTCTATTATCAAAACGGCAAAATAAACCGAGAGGGAAATTTCACCAACGGAAAAGTAAACGGCATATGGAAGTATTATTACGAAAACGGTAATCTGAAAATGGAAGGCCCTTTCAAAGATGGCGAGCACAGCGGGTATTGGGTGTATTATTTTGAAAATGGAAATAAAAATATGGAAGGCAACATCTTCAAAGACATAAAAGAAGGTGAGTGGAAATATTACTATGAAAACGGGCAACTCAAAACAACCGGAGCTTACAAGAAAAATAAAAAAACAGGATTATGGAAATACTACCATGAAGATGGGACCATAAAAGCACAAGCTACTTTTGAAAACGACAAGGGACGATATACCGAACTCTATCCTAATGGCCAAATCAAATGCGAGGGAAATATTGTAGATGGTAAGAGTGAAGGCGAATGGAAATATTACCACGAAAACGGTAAGCTGAAAGCCATAGGACTGGAAAAAAACGGATTGCGCGAAGGGTATTGGAAGTTCTACTACCCAAACGACTCTCTGCATGCTGAAGGCATGTATCTGAACGGCAAGGAACAAGGCAAATGGAAATATTACTACGATAATGGTAAGCTAAGTGAAGAAGGCGAACAAATAGAGGGAAAAAAAGATGGCTACTGGAAATTGTACTACAAAACCGGTAGTCTCAAAGGAGAGGCTAAATACGACAAAGGCGACGGACCTTACCGTGAATACTATGAAAGTGGCAAGCTTAAAATGGAAGGCAATATTCTCAACGGCAAAAATGATGGATTATGGAAGTACTACTATGAAAGTGGTGCTTTAGAGGGGCAGTGCTACTTTACAAACGGACAAGGCAAGTACACCGGATATTACGAAGATGGCACCATTAAAATGGAAGGCATGCTCAAAGATGGTAATAAAGACGGTATATGGAAACTTTTTAACCCTAATGGCCAACTCGCCGGATATTATAAAACCTACTACGAAAATGATATCCCTTATATGCGACCTGTTGACAGCACTGCCACGAAAACCAATATCGTACCTGATTCCATTGGTGCTTACGAAAAACCACGTTTGAGAATAAGAAAAAAAAAATCAAGGCATTTTACTCCTAAACTCAATGAGTTCAGAGGATTCATTGTGAGTGCAGGCCCTTTTGGAATATTGAGACGGACATTACCATTGTCTGTCGAATATTATATGCAGGAGAGATTAGGATACGAAATCAATTACACCTTACATCGCGCGCCTCTTCTTATGTCTGACATTGAGATACCGGACAATGAATATTACAAAAGAGGATACTCATTGTACATCAGACAAAAGTTTTACGACTATGATAGAGACAATGGCATGTGGTATTACGGGCACGAACTCCGATATACAAACGTCAATTATTCCATAAAAATTAAAGACACTTTGTTCGGCCCAAATAGTTTCCCGATTACTAAACAGGAAAAACTCTTTGAATATTCCATACTGATTGGCAATCGCTTAATGCAGGATTCAAAAAAAGAAGGATTCACTCTCGATATATTTGCTGGAATAGGTATAGGATACCGACACTTTACACCAAAATGGAAAGGATACCCACATTTTGATGTTTTCTTTAACGGAATAAACCTAAAACCCATCAGTGTACCCTTCCGATTTGGCATCAACGTTGGGTATGTATTTAAAACTAAAAGAAAAAAATAACCACTTTACATGGATGCAAAAAAAAATAGAATTGTATCTATCTCCCGAAGCTGCATATAATGAGCTTTTACTTAAACAGGAAATCATCAAACATCTACAGTTGCAGGATGATACAAATGTCTTTTTCAGAATAAACAAACGGTCTATAGATGCGCGAAGCCATAGAGTAAAAATACGATTGGAATTAATCATATCTACAGAACAGCCTTTGCCCGAACCCGACATCCATTTTGAGTATCCCGATGTAAGACAAAAAAAAACAGTACTCATAGCAGGATGCGGTCCGGCAGGCATGTTTGCTGCATTGCGCCTCATTGAACTGGGCTACAAACCTGTTATACTTGAAAGAGGCAAAGATGTGCGCTCTCGCCGGCGCGACCTGGCCAAAATAAACAAAGAACACATTGTAAACCCCGATTCTAACTACTGCTTTGGTGAAGGCGGAGCCGGCACCTATTCGGATGGTAAACTCTACACTCGATCAAAAAAAAGGGGAGATGTAAGGCGCATTCTTGAAATTTTAGTGTTTCATGGCGCCAAACAAGATATCCTTATTGACACGCATCCTCACATCGGCACAAACAAACTTCCGAATGTAGTGGCCAACATGCGCCAACGAATACTCAATGCCGGCGGTGAAATACATTTTGAAAAAAAAGTCACCGACATAGAACTCTCCTTTGGAGAAGTCAAAAAAATCATCACTCACGACGGCGATTCTTTTCAAGGTATTGGATTGATACTGGCTACCGGCCATTCTGCAAGAGATATTTATGAGCTGCTTGACAGAAAAAAAATATACATGCAAGCCAAGCCATTTGCATTAGGTGTACGAATAGAGCATCCACAAGCGTTGATAGATGAAATACAATATCATTGCAAAGATAGAGGGCCATATCTTCCGGCAGCTTCTTATTCTCTGGTAGAGCAAATTGAGTACAATGGAAAAAAAAATGGTGTGTTTTCGTTCTGCATGTGCCCCGGAGGATTCATAGTACCTGCGGCCACGGCGCAAAAAGAAATTGTAGTAAATGGCATGTCACCATCCCGGCGCGACTCTCCTTTTTCCAATTCCGGAATTGTTGTGGCTGTAGCTCCGGAAGATTTACACATGTATAGTAAATACGATAAATTTTCCTGTCTCGAATTTCAGAGAGAAATAGAACACCACGCATGGATAGCAGGAGGAAGCACACAAACGGCTCCTGCACAAAGAATGGTTGATTTTGTCCAAAAGAAAATATCTACAACAACCCTAAACACCTCGTACCAACCGGGTTTACGCTCCGCAGATATGAGGGAAGTACTACCTCCCTTTATCTATGAGCCTCTGGCAAAAGCCTTTGTTATTTTTGGAAAAAAAATGAAAGGATATTTTACCAACGAAGCACAAGTGATTGGCGTAGAAAGCCGCACGTCTTCGGCCGTGCTCATTCCCAGAGATAAACAAACACTCGAACACATATACATAAAAAGATTATTCCCATGCGGAGAGGGTGCCGGATACGCAGGAGGCATTGTGTCTGCCGCTATTGATGGTGAGCGTTGTGCAGAAAAGATAGTGGAATTGTATGGTTAATCGTAATAGTAAATCATCTTAAAAATTTCCGCCTGAGAGTAGATAGTTTTGCCGGGGTAGCTCTGTTTGCTTATTGATTCAAGTTAACAATATTTAACTTTCTCAGCATCAAAAAAAAATTTTATCTTAGCATAAACCTCATACGAATGTGCCTTACTGATTTTTTCAAGAGCCTTATCATACTCCTTAGCCTATTTACACTGCAAGTACATGCGCAGATAAATTTCTATGCGGGAGGCGCATTAGATGTAGGGGTACCTGTAAATCATTATGAAAAAAAAAGAAGCGTTATAGGTGCTCGATTCCCTACAAGTCAGTATCAGGGGAAAGTACTGCTGGAGTTTCAGTGTTTTGACCGTATAGGCTTGGATTTTGGAATTTCTCAAAACCATCAAATATGGAAAATGAGAGACAAAGATTTTGCCAGCAGAAATGATGGCTACGTTGCTAAAATGAATAACAAATTTTACTATTATTCACTATTTGGCGCCATACTTCTTTTCCAACCTCTGAACGACTACACTTCACTGTATCTAAGAGCCGGATATTCTCTGAATAAAATTGGCGCAGCTACTATGAAAGACGAAAAACTCTACTACAAAGGTAACGAAACTCTCTCGCTCCAATCTGTGTATGCCAACGAAAACCGGTCTATACATGCAGAGTTCGGCATACGCCAATTAGTTTACAACGACAGAGACTACTATAGTGTTGGCTTGTTGGTAAACATAGGCCAAGGCAACATCCTCTCCGGAAGCTATAGCGTAAGCAACAACAATGAACTTTTGCAAAGCGATCAGTTCAGGTCTCAGGGAACTTTTATAGGAATCACAGCCCGATATGGATTTCGATTCGCTCATGTTCCTAAACGCGAAAAAACACCCGTAGTACGCAATACCACAACAAATAACCGACCAACAACACCTACAAATAATCTGCCCTCAAACATTAACACCACCACCACACCTAAGAAAATAGAAGGACGCGATGTAGAAGTGAAAAAACAAATCACGGTAAACAAAAAAACAGTAACCGTAAAAATCTGGGATCATCAGGAAGTAGATGGCGACCGTATATCACTAAACCTCAATGGACGTTGGATATTGCAGGATTATACTCTTACGGAAAAACAAAAAATCATCACCATAGAATTGCAACCCGGGAAAAACATATTTGTACTGCATGCATTAAATCTGGGCAGACTATCGCCCAATACAGCAGCTATGATAATAGACGATGGTATACACCAGGAAAAACTCATTCTTGAATCTACATTAACCACCAGTGGAACCATTGAAA
This sequence comes from Cytophagaceae bacterium, assembly GCA_025054875.1. Lineage (GTDB taxonomy): Bacteria > Bacteroidota > Bacteroidia > Cytophagales > Cytophagaceae > JANWYS01. The sequence goes on from JANWYS010000043.1 coordinate 6,129, forward strand.
TATTTTACGTGCCATGAATCTACACAAACTGTCGTTTCTTCTGTTTTGTGCTCTCAGTACGTTGTACTTCCCGAGCTGTCAAAAAAAAACATCCTATCTCGATGTAATTGAATCCGCATGCCAGGGTCTGAAACTCAGCAACCAGCGATACACTAAAATTAGCGACCCCTCATGCGGAAATACCGGAAGAAAAGCTGCCTATAGAATATACTTCGACTTTCCGGCCGATAAGCGTGAATGTATTCACGAAATCATCATCGAACCTCGCTTTTACAGAGCTAATGGCTCCACTATTTCCAACGTATCTTACGAAAGTTCATTATCCAAAAACAGTCCTAAAGTAACCATCAACAACGGCACGGCAAATTTTCTTTTCGAATTCGAATTTGCAACTGATACAGATGCCGACAACATGAATCATGTATACCTGAAGTTTTTTACCCGCAACGAACAACAGACAGAAAGCAAAAATAAATTAGAGTTAAGAATCAACGGCGAATGCTCTACCGTAGACCCCTCGACATACACGGTAACTCAAACAGTGAATGTATCGGACAACTGGGTTACTATTCGTTTTTGGGACGATGCTGCTGAAGACGGTGACATCATATCCGTATATCTGAATGGAGTATGGGTATTGGAAAATTACACACTTTCAAACGCAGGTGAAACCTTCAGATTTAACATATATCCGGGCAACAATCATCTGGTAATATATGCAGTCAACGAAGGTACAAGCGGGCCAAACACTCTGGCACTTTCCGTAAATGGTGGAACCGAGATAAGCATGTCGCCCGACTTGCTTACAGGACAAGCAATCAACATAAAATTATAGACTCCGGTCTTGATATGTTTTCAACTGATATACTCCATCCGGCATGATGTATGCCGGATGACATGTTCAATAGTAATGTTCTCGAAAAATTCATCTGTCCATGAGACAAACATAAATATCGAAATAAATAGCCATGCCGTTAATGTTTGAAATGTCTTATACCTGTAAATACCATGGCTATGCCATTGGCGTTGCAATAGTCTATAGACTCCTGGTCTCTGACAGAACCTCCGGGTTGAATGATGGCTTTTATACCGGCCTTATCGGCAAGCTCAACACAATCGGGAAAGGGGAAAAATGCATCTGAGGCCATCACAGCTTCATGCAACGTGAAGCCGAAATTTTCTGCCTTTTCTATAGCTTGCTTAAGTGCATCTATGCGCGAGGTCTGGCCTACACCACTGGCAATGAGCTGCCCATTTTTAGCCAATACTATAGCATTTGATTTAGTATGCTTTACAATTTTATTGGCAAAAATCATAGCCTTTTTCTCCTCTTCCGTAGGATGTCGGTGCGTTACATATTTAAAGTCGCTCTCATCTTCGGTTTTCAGATCTTTATCTTGCTCGATCACTCCGTTGAGCAGGGTTTTGAATTGTTTCTCGGGAAGCTGGGCTGGTTTTCGCTTTAAAATTATTCTATTCTTTTTTTCTTTCAGTATGTCAAGCGCTTTTTGTTCGTAGCCGGGAGCTATGAGCACTTCAAAAAAAAGATTGTTCATTTCTTCTGCGGTTTGCCAATCTATATCCCGATTGGAGACGATGACACCTCCAAATGCAGAAACAGGATCGCACTCAAAAGCACTGATATAGGCTTGTTTAGGAGTATCTGCCGAGGCTACACCGCAAGCATTGGTATGTTTGAGTATGGCAAAAGTAGGTTCACTAAATTCATCAATGAGAGCAATGGCGGCGTCAATATCTACCAGATTATTGTAAGATAATTCTTTCCCGTTCAGCTTATCAAACATATCCGGGAGGCGGCCATAAAATACTCCGGTTTGATGAGGATTTTCGCCATAGCGAAGCACCTGAAAGTGTTGAATACTTTGCTTAAAATGTTTTATCTCTTCTCCGCTGAAAAAGTAGTTGAATATAGCTGTATCATAATGAGAAGTAGCATCAAAAGCATGAGCAGCAAATAAACGGCGTTCATTGAGAGAAGTAGTACATTGCTGTTCGGAAATAATTTTTTCTAACAGTGGATATTGATTTTTATTAGATATTATGACCACATCATTATAATTTTTAGCAGCAGCCCTGATAAGAGAAACACCGCCGATATCAATTTTCTCAATAACATCCGCTTCATCAGCGCCGGAATTTACGGTTTCTTCAAATGGATACAAGTCTACAATTACCAGGTCAATAGGTTGTATGTTGTAATAAGCAGCTTCATTTATATCCTGTTGTACATTTCGCCTGTACAGAATGCCGCCAAATACAGCAGGATGTAGGGTTTTCACACGGCCTCCAAATATAGCAGGATATGTAGTAAGATTTTCCACCGGAGTCACCTTTATGCCCAGGTCTTCAATAAATTTTTGGGTTCCTCCCGTAGAATATATTTTTACCTGATGTCTATCTAACAACCTTACCAGGCTCTCTAAACCGTCTTTGTGATAGACGGATATTAATGCAGAACTTATCTTTCTTGAACTCATGATCAACAAAAAATTAAAATTTAATTCAAATTGAAAAATCAAATGTAAGAATAAAAATGGAATCAATATTGCGGAACACGCTGCCTGTAAATATATAAACTCCTATTCTATGCAACAGAAAGGCTACTTTTAGAATTTCAACACTTTGCTTCTAATATGCATATCAACAGAGAACATTTGTTTCAACTTTTTCACAAACAGCTACTTTTCTTCCCTCATGGTAAAAACCCATATCAGGATAAGACACAGTTTTTTATGTTGGGCGCGCCCCTGTGGGGCCGGGCTGTTCGCCACTCCGCTGTCGCTGCGGTGCTCCGCTAAAGCTCCGCACTGGCCTTGCAGGCCATGGCTACCATCCCTCGCGCAAATCCTCTCCAATCTTTTCAGGTTCCTTAGAAAACTTAAACCTCCGAAGTGGCTTGCAAAAGGAAATGCCGGCCGATTTCCAATCGGGAAGTTTAGAAAATACAACATTAGACTTTACCCCACATCCACGCATAAATCCCCCACCAACTTCTCTTCAAAACCACCGACAAACCCAATGTTGTAGATAGGACTGAGCGGTCTGTTCGAGCTCCTTTTTTGTGAAGCCTTCAGCCGAACAAAAAGAGCGAACGGCGAAGGTCTGGGCGGCGCCCAAAGCCAAATCTTTCAAGCATATACTCTCCAATCGTCATTTGTCAATGAAAACCATCCACAGCGAAGATTCCAACCTGCCTCTGCACTTTTTCTAAAACGTTGAATCCAAGTTAAAATTCATACCTACTACATAAAATGGATTTATTTATTGAAGGTATTCATTGTACGCTCAATACCAATCGTTATGAAAGATAAAATGGCTTCTACAGATTGTTCAAGTATTTGAGGTAGTTTTGGAGTTTCCTCATCTGTGAAATTCCCCAACACATACTCAACTTGCCTTCCTTTCGAAAAGTTGCTTCCAATACCGATTCTCAGGCGAGGAAAGGCTTCTGTGCCAAGAGCCTCATTTATACTAGCCAATCCGTTGTGTCCTCCCGAAGACCCTTTAGGCCTTAATCGCAACCGGCCAAACTCTAAAGAAATATCGTCTGTGAGTACTAATAAATTTTCAATTGATATATTTTTTTGAAACAACCAGTATCTTACTGCTTTACCGCTTAGATTCATATAGGTGGTAGGCTTGATGCATATTATATGTTTCCCTTTGTATTTACTTTCACACACATAAGCCAGTTTATCCATAACAAATGAGCATTGTAACTTCTGTGCAAGCAGATCAGCTGCCATAAAACCTATGTTGTGGCGAGTGTTTTTATATTCCTCACCTATATTACCCAATCCGCATATTAAATATTTCATATCTGGAATGTATAAAAAAAATAACCTGCAGCTATGAAAGGCTCCAGGTTATTTTACGTATCCATGATTTGTTAGTATGATTATTTGGTCGGAGCTTTTGCCTGTGTTTTGGCAGCGGGAGCTTTTGAATCTCCGGCTTTGGCTTCGGCGTTAGCTGCTTCTTCTTGCTTCAACGCACGGGTAGTGAGCACTGATGCCACAGGAATAGATTTGTTGTTTAATATTTCATAGCCATCCGTCTTTATGTCTCCCACCTTAGCCGATTTGCCAATATCGAGATTAGATATATCTACCTCCACATAGTCGGGCATTTTGGAGGGCAAGGCTTTCACTTTTAACTTTTTCATTTTTTGTACGAGCTTACCACCTCTGGTCACACCTATAGAAGTACCTTGCAACTTTACGGGGATTTGCATTTTCACCGGCTCATCTTCTTTTACTTCCAAAAAGTCCACATGAGAAATGACATCTGTTACGGGATTAAACTGAACATCTTGAACGATACATTTATGTAGTACTTTTTCTATATATACATCGGCCATGTATACATGAGGGGTAAAGATGAGTTTTTTTAGCAGATACGCCGGAGCGTAAAAGTGTATCTGTTCTTTTCCGCCATACATTACACAAGGTATGTTGCTCTGTTCCCTAAGTTTGCGGGCTTCTTTTTTTCCGAGATTTGCTCTTTTATACCCTATAATCTCTATTGACTTCATATAATTTATTTATTTGTAGGCTTCACGAAACCTGCATCGCTAAGCCTTGTTATACATATTGCAGGTTATTGTTTTTATACTATGAACAGCGAACTTATGGATTCATTGTCTTGTAATTTGCGAATGGCTTTAGCAAACAAATCCGATACGGTCAGTACTTTAATCTTATCAGACGTTTTTTTTAGTGGAATAGTATCCGTTACAACCAGTTCTTGTAATACTGAATTTTCTATGTTTTCATAGGCATTCCCAGATAGTACGGCATGCGTGCATATGGCACGTACACTTTTGGCTCCTCTATCCATAATTATTTCAGCCGCTTTAGTCATGGTGCCTGCAGTGTCTACAAGGTCATCAATTAAAATTACATTAGCGTTATCTACATCGCCTATGAGCTGCATAGAAGCCACTTCGTTGGCGCGTTTTCTATGTTTGTCAATCACCACTAAATCTTTTTCCATGATTTTGGCAAAACTTCTCGCACGTGCCACACCACCCACATCAGGAGAAGCGAAAATGAGATTATCCAAATTCAGTTGTCTGAGATAAGGGATAAATATGGCTGCGCCATCCAGATGGTCTACGGGGAAGTCAAAGAAGCCTTGTATTTGGCCGGCATGTAGGTCACAAGTCATCAGGCGGTCAGCGCCGGCAGCAGAGAGAAGATTAGCAACGAGTTTTGCGGCTATAGGCACTCGAGGCCTGTCTTTTCTGTCTTGGCGTGCATATCCAAAATAGGGAACTACCACTGTCACATAGGCTGCAGAAGCCCTGCGTGCAGCATCTATCATAAGCAGTAATTCCATGATGTTGTCTGCATTGGGATAGGTAGATTGGATGAGAAATACATCGTATCCTCTCACGGATTCATTGTAACTTATAGAGATTTCTCCATCGCTGAAACGCTGTATGGATAGCTCTCCCAACCTGGTGCCATACGCATCTGCTATCTTTTGTGCCAATTGCCTGGAGGCCGTTCCGGAGAAAAGTTTTACGTACGACACTTTCGTAATGATTTAATGTATTATTTATGTTTATTTACTTTTTACTTTAAAACAACAACGACTCTTTAATGCATAAAGAGCCGTTGTTTGTAAAGTTGCCCGAGCTGGACTCGAACCAACACAAACAGAACCAAAATCTGTTGTCCTGCCATTAGACGATCGGGCAATTTATTTTGGACTGCAAAAATATAAGATTAATTCAGCAAATACAAAGTTCAGACAAAAAATGTTTAGTTCTCACAAAATAAGCTTTTTCTCTGTTTAGAGTTTTATGCTGTCACAGTATTCAATCGTATGATGCGAACCCAACTTAACAATTTGATAATCGGATAGGTAATATCAAATTCAAACCACTTGGTGGCAAAGTTAGGACGATTGGCATACTTGTGATGATTGTTTTGATACAGTTCTCCCCCCAGTAATATATCAATCACTAAAGAGTTTTTAGATTTATCGTTATTATCATAATTTGCGTAACCCAACTTGTGTCCACACCAGTTTACTATGGCTCCATGCACAGGGCCCATAAAGAAATGTATGGGCAACAACAAAAACAGTGTCCAATGATCGGCAAAGTATATGTAGAACAATCCATATGCTGTGCCCCATATTATTCGGGATGTCCATGAACTCCCAACAGTGTCAACGAAGTTCCATTCGGGCAAGTCTTTTCTGAATTTCTCGTCAATGTTGAGTTTTTGGTATTCTTGTTTGTTTATGTTGGTAAATATTTTCCAGGTTTTAAACATCATAGAAAATATATTGTTAGAAAAATGGGGGGAATGCGGGTCTCGTTCTGTATCGCTGTATTCATGATGCATTCTGTGCAAAATAGCGTAGGCTCTTGGCGATAAAAATGAAGAGCCTTGAGTAAGCCAGGTAAAAATGAAAAAAAAGCGTTCCCAAAATTTAGTCATAACGAACATTTTGTGTGCTCCATAACGATGCAAAAAAAAGGTTTGACTAAAAAGCGATAAATACCAATGTGCCAAAAAGAAGATGATGATTGCTATCATACTCAGTTTATACTTTTTAACGTAAAATATGAAATGAATTATGAAATCAAGTTTTTGAAAATGATTAAAAGTGCAATATAAGTAAAAAAATGATTCAAAAGTGTTTGATGTGCTTTTTTATTCTGTTATTTATATCAATTTAGTAGGCATTAGTTTCAGAAAATTTAGGCTACCGTTTGCTAATGAATTACTTGGCACGAATACTTTTGATTTTTTAGAGAGGCAACAACTATTTGGGAGCTATAATTCCGTTTCCTGGGAATGTAAGTTGTGTATCCGGAAAGTCGGTTTTAGTGAGTTGTATGATGGATTGATACACGGTTTGTTTATCATCTATTACCGGGCCTCCCTGGCCGGGTTGTTTGATGGAAATTACCTTAGCATACAAAAATTCACCTCTCTTGTTCACATATACTTTCATGATAGGAGCAATACCATTCACACCTTGCAGGTTGAACCGGCCGTAGGTACAAAAATTTCCGAGGCTATATGCTATGAATCTACCTTTATAGTACTCAACAGCCCGAGTTACGTGGGGGCCATGTCCAAACACTATGTCTGCGCCTGCATCTATCACGGCATGTGAAAAGCGATATACATCGCCTCTGTTTTCACCATAAAACATTTCTGTAGTCTTAGGCACATGCACATACCGGCTTCCTTCAGCACCTCCATGAAAAGACACAATAACTACATCACAAATCGAATCGAGTTTAGATACAATCTTTCGGGCATTGGCCAGGTCATTTATGCTCACTGTGCCCGGATTAGGAGCAAATGCACACATGCCATATTTTACACCGCCTGTTTCAAAGATAGTATAAGGACAACTTACCAACCCGGCGTATTTTAACCCGGCTTTCTCCAAAGTTTTGACCGTAGTAGCTCTGCCTTCTTCACCGAAATCTCCCGTGTGATTGTTGGCAATACTCATTACATCAAATCCCGCTTCTACTAAGTAGTTTACATAATGTTCAGGCTGACGAAATGCATAACATACATTGGGATTACTGCAATTTTTCATTTGCCCACCGCTGTTAAGAAACGTACCCTCCAAATTACCAAACGTTACATCAGCATCACGAAGTATATCTTTCACCGGAGATAATAAGTACCGTCCATCGTCTGGAGGTAAATAACCCGATGGATAGTTTGAACCCATCATAATATCTCCTACACCGATAATGCTTAATGTGTCTTTTTTGATTTGCCCAAACGAAAAATTAATTATGAGAAGCGCGCAGTAAATAAGAAGAACTTGCATAATGGAATAAGAATTAAATGTTACGTATTTTTTTTCACAGCAATTTACATATATAGCCACTGTGTAACAAAATCATTACCAACAATGGCAAGATGAAATAATGCTCCTGCTTCCGCAAAAACCTTTTTCAAACGAAGCCATTATGAGATTCAAAGAGAATATTTGACGAGTTCATCGGCAAGTTTTCTGTCGTTGGCTAAGCGTGGCACTTTGTTTTGCCCGCCCAATTTGCCCAATGACTTCATGTACTCTCTGAATGCATCACGTCTCAACTTTGTAACCACCAGAGGACGCAGTATATTTCCTGTGATCAAATCGTAATAATAGATGTTCAACTTCACTAAAGCCTGATTCAAATCATGAGCAAAGGCGTTCAAGTCGTCGGGCTCTTTGGCAAATTCAATAAACCACTCATGGTATGGTGCACCTCCTTGTGGAGGAGTAACCTGTGGAGCTACCGTAAATTCGATAACTTCCGTACCGGGATGCTTTTCTAAAGCATATTTCATGGCTTTTTCAACCTCTTCACCAATGACATGTTCTCCAAATGCAGATATGAAATGTTTTATACGTCCGGTTACCACTAACCTATAAGGATTTTTAGATATGAATTTAACGGTATCGCCTATGGAATAAGCCCACAACCCTGCGTTGGTACTCATGACAAGTGCGTAGTTTTTGTTTAATTCTATTTGCTCTATGGTAAGTCGTGTAGGTTTTTCATTAAAATATTCTTCAGCAGGTATGAACTCATAAAAAATTCCACTGTTAAGTAGCAGAAGAAGTCCTTGCTGCTCCTGTTTATCCTGAAATGCGATAAATCCTTCAGAGGCAGGATAGGTTTCTATCGTATCAATTTTTTTGCCTATAGTTTCAAACAGTTTTGCTCTGTAAGGTTCAAAGTTTACACCTCCGTACACAAGCAGAGAGAAATGAGGAAATACATCTTTAATTTTTTTCCCGGTGCGGTCAACTATGCGATCAAAATACATCTGAACCCATGGCGGTATGCCGGAAATTAGGGTCATGGGCTGTGATAAAGTTTCATCAATGATTTTGTCTAATTTTTTTTCCCAATCTTCTATACAATTAGTTGCATAGGATGGCATTTGATTAGAACGCAAATATGCAGGCACGTGATGATTGACGATGCCTGATAATCGTCCTATGTATATGCCATTCTTTTTTTCCATTTCGGGGCTGCCGGAGAGGAATATGAGCTTACCATCTAAAAAAGCAGATTTCCCGGTCTCATAAATGTAATTCAGCAATGCGTCACGAGCCGCATTGATATGATAACCTATAGACTCTTTGCTGATGGGTATATATTTCACTCCGGAAGTAGTGCCGGAAGTTTTCGCAAAATAGATAGGCTTACCAGGCCATAATACATTCTCCTCTCCTTTGAGCACACGCTCTATGTATCCTTTGATATCTTCGTAATCATGCACAGGAACAAGATTTACAAAATCGCTGTGAGTGTGTATTTGTTCAAACGTATGATCTTTTCCAAAAGCTGTATTTCGAGCATAAGAGATAAGGTAGCGAAATATTTTTTCTTGAGTTGCCTGAGGATTGGACGACCATTTCGTTTGTTGATGAACTATATATGAAGCCAGCGGCTTGCTCAACAATGCGCGTATACCCATACATGATTTTTTTCTTGCAATGTAAAAAAATATTGCAAATGCAAAGATATGATGTGTCAGTCTTTCAATTTAAAAAAGTAAAGATCTTCCTCTCCTGCCCCACCCTCTCTGTTGGATGAGAAAAAACCATATTTTTTATCATCGCTGATGAACAATGAGAGATCATCGTATGAGGAATTAATAGGATACTTCAGGTTTTGAACTTCACCCCACTCGCCGTATTTTTCTTTGCAGGAGAAAAGGTCAAAGCCGCCCATAGTGATATGTCCGTTTGAAGCGAAGTATAGAGTGCTGTCGGCATGATAATATGGATATAACTCATCGCCTTCAGTATTTATGTTTGGCCCCAGATTAATGGGAGTTGTCCAGTTCAAACTGTCTATTTTTATGCATACATATAAATCAATTCCTCCATAACCTCCCTTCATGTCAGAGGCAAAAAAAAACAAATCTTCATTTGGACTCATGCAGGAATGACCGTACGAGCAGGTGCTATCATTGAATATGAATTTGTATGGTTCAGACCAAAAACCATTTTGATAGGTTGCGCAGAAAAGTTTGAGGCGATTTATTTTGTCATCTCCGGATTCGTTAAGTTCATATACACGCGAGCGAGTAAAATACATTTTATCAAAACTCTTGTTAAAACAAGCCGATACCTCGTGATGAACAGAATTTATTTTGCTCGAAAAGGGACGTGCTTCAGTATACAGTTCGGAAGCCATGATATCAGTTTGTACAGGATTGGTAATGTAAAGGTCGTAATATGGAAGCCCGTTCATACCTGATTTTTTTTTGATGATCATACCCTCTTTGTTCGATGCAAATACGAGGCTGTTTTGTTTAAATAAAAACGGAGTTATTTCTGAATATGGAGAGTTAATTTTCTTTAGCTCCTCAACAACATATGGGGCTGGATTCTTTATCCACTCCATTGCCGAATCGCAACTCGCATGAAAACGTGAATACAAATTGTTTGTCTGGTATTTTTCTTTAAGTGCGGATATCTTTTCTTGTGCTTCCTTGTATCTACCCAATTTCTTCAATACTTGTGCATGAAAAAATTTCAGACTGTCGTTCAAATCACAATGGGTAGAAATTTCGTTTAAAATTTTTTCTGATTTATGCGGTTGGTTCATATACCAATAGCAATAAGCTATGCGAGACGCAGCATGCACGTAGTATGGACTGTGTTTTTTGCATATCACTTCATACTTTTCAAGGGCAGTAAAATATTCTTTTTTCTGATACAAAGCGTTTGCCTGTTCAAGGATTTTTGTCTGAGCCTTAGTAGCAAACATCATGTATATAAAAATAAGCGACAATACTTGACGTTTCATCAGAAGAATATGGGCGAAGTGTGTTTTTTGTTTTCGGGTTGTTTGTTTTTGTTAAAAGCTGCCAAAAGCATAACTTCATGGGTATTGCGAAAATTGAATTGCCTGTAGGGAGATATAGTTTGTTCGTAGGCATATCCGATTTTCAACTGTATGTTGGTTTGAGGCATCAATCTGCCTGCATCCAATCCGCACTGCATGGCAAGAGCATCGTTTGTTCTGTAGGAGACTCCTGCCCATAGGTACTTGTTGTAAAGCAAATGTGCCGTAGCATCTCCTTGATGTATTTGAGAAGACAAATACTTCAACAATCCGGAAAAAATTACATTTACATGCATAGATACTTTAACAGAATAAGCAGCATTGAAATAAAAGTGCCTTATGTTTTGAAAATATTGCGAGGCATAAGTTTGTGCAATGTGTTGTACGGAAAACCCGGCCTGAAAATTTTTCTTTTGAAATAAACAACCCGTTGCAAAGTCAGGGCTCCACTGTTGGTGATTATTTTGAGTAAGCACAACATCGTCCTGGTCAAATACTGCAAGATTGGATAGATCTGCCTTGTAGTGTTTAATCCCTGCAGCAAGGCCCAGAGATAATTTACCTTTCAAAACATTTATTTTGTAAGCATACAATGCCGATATCCGGGTAGATATCTGAATAAAAAGTTTGTCGTTTTGCATTACTATACCTACTCCCATTCGTTCGTAATTTACGGGAGCATCTACTGATATATGCTGGTAAACAGGTGTTGAACTGATGGCTGACCATTGCTTTTTGTACAGAACCGAAGTAGTAACCTTGTCTCTATACCCCACATATGCAGGGTTTATAACCGTGCCGGCAAACATGTACTGCGAAAAATGCACATCTTGCTGAGCGAAACTGCATACATAATAAATCATGAGAAATCCTGTATGATATATGCATTTTTTATTGCTCATCTGGAAATATACAATCCACCTTGTTTCTGCAAATTAAGTTCGTCTATTTTTAAAATGTAATAATAGACACCATCGGGCAGATCGTCGCCGGACCAATCGTTCTTATAAGGTGCTGCTTGATACACTTTGTTGCCCCATCTGTTAAGCACAATGACGGAAGAAGACGGATAGCGCTCAATATTGTGAATGTAGAAAACTTCATTTTTGCCATCGTGGTTGGGAGTGAGCAGTTCGAAAACTTTTATAACTGGAGTTACCTCAATTTTTATAGCTTCCGTATTAAATACGACATCACATATGTCTGTGATACGACATACATAATTTCCCTTATGTTGTATTCTGACTGAATCAAATCTTAACCTGGGCGTTTTTGCACCGCTTATACCATTTCCATCGGCTATAGCAACATCATTTTGCAACCATTGATACTCTTTAGGAGACGTACCATCGTTTAAATTTATTTCCAAAATAAGATTTTGCCCCTCCGAAACGTTTTGGTTATCTGTTTTTGCTATCAAACTTATTCTCGGGCAGGTTCTTAGCTTGAGCATGTATGCGTCAGTATTGCCCTGACAAGTTTTTAAAAACTGTGTTGGCTGAGGATCAAAATCTATTGTACCTGCACCGAAACTGCCGACCACATATACATTTTCTTGCTCGTCTGCAAAAACACCGTACGCCACATCAAAAGAGGATGTTCCAAATCCGAAAACCACATGAGTTTGCCGGATGAGTTATATTTAGCTACATAAAAATCAAAAGAAGCGGGGTTGTTTCCGGGAAAAAAAACCATTGCTGTGCCAGGACCGGGGTCAAAGTCAACCGCAGGGCTGTTGGTGAGCCCAATTAGGTAGATGTTTCCTTTCACATCTACATACAAATCCATGCCATCCTCCATGTTCACACTGGATGAGTGACTGGCAAACATGAAATTTCCATTGGCATCATATTTAGCAAGGTAATTGTCGTAGAATCCTGCAGCATTATAAATAGCTGTTGAAGGCCCGAAGTCAAAATCAATGCTGCCTTGAAAATAACCTGTAATATATACGTTGTTATTTTGATCGGTACGAATAGAATAGCAATTTATATCAAATCCGATGTGTCCTATGTGATGCCCCCATATCAGATGTCCGTTAGGGTTGTATTTAACAAAAAAAGCATCGTATAGCCCTGTATGGCTCATAGCATACGTAGCAGGTCCGGGGTCAAAGTCTATGTTGGCCCCGGAAAAATAACCAGCCAGTAAGATATTGTTTTGAGCATCAACCGCGACAGAGTTGGCTGTGCCGTAGAAGGCTGTAGATATATCGTATGCCCATATAAGATTTCCATTGGATGAATATTTTGCAAAATAAATATCTTCATCAACACCAGAGTGCAAAAAAATTGCGTCCGGACCTGGATCAAAATCAATGCTATCGCCCAAAAACCGTCCAGCTATGATAATGTCATTGTTGTTGTCTATGGCTATTTGTTTTCCGGTCTCTGTACCCTCTACCGGCAATGAAAATCCCCATAGGAAATCTCCTGAAGAACTATACTTAACTATAAATAAATTGCGGGAGCCATTGATTATTGATACATTGTTCGAACCAGTTCCCGCATCTAAATCTAATAAGGGGCTTTCAAAAGTTGCAGTTACATATATATTTCCAAGTTTGTCGCTGTTTATCTCAGGTTGCCTGCTCATGTCTCCATCGTCGAGTGCTCCTCCTATTCGTCTTACCCAAATTAACTCTCCTTCTTTGGTGTACTTACCAAAAAATATATCTCTCATTCCTGCACTGGACAAGATTTTTACAGAGATGCCAGGGTTAAAATCAACATTAGTGCCGGAAAAGCAACCTGCTACCAGCAAGTTTCCTTGCGGGTCGCTGGTTATGGATGATATTACGTTATCTCCTGATTTACCAAAAGTATTAACCCAATCAAGATACTGACTGTAGCTGTTGAATGCAGCCAGAATCAAAACTATTCTTAAGAAACTTCTCATTTGTATTTTTTGAGATAAGATGCTTAAATGGGTTAATTTGTTTCTGCGAAAGTTATATAAAAAAAATATTATTATGTCGTCAAGATAGTACTATTATCTGCACACAAAAACCATTAAATGAGAAAATGCTAAAACTTATGTACAGAAATTTATCTTGTTCCCATCGAAAGATTGTTTTGTTGATTTTACTGCTGTTGACGCCGTTCGTTTTTTTTGCTCAAAAAACAATCGTTGAAAAATACGGGCAATTGCGCGTGAAAGGTAGTTATCTGATGAGTCAATATGGCGACACCGTGCAACTACGGGGTATGTCGTATTTCTGGAGTCAATGGATGGGGCAGTATTACAACGCCGGCACAGTGAAGTGGCTGGTAGAAGACTGGAAGTGTACAGTGTTGCGGGCGGCCATGGGTGTGGAGCACGGCGGATATGAAGAGCAACCTTACGAACAAAAGAAAAATGTAATGCGTGTGGTAGATGCATGCATCAATGCGGGCATATACGTTATCATAGATTATCATAGCCACATCGCTCATACGAATGTAGCACAGGCAAAAAAATTTTTCAGTGAAATGGCCCAAAAATATGGAAACTACCCAAATGTGTTATATGAAATTTATAATGAACCATTGGACGACATATCCTGGAGCAAACATATAAAACCTTATGCTGAGGAAGTAATATCTGCTATACGTCAGCACGACCCAGACAACATAGTAATATGCGGTACAAGACGCTGGTCTCAATTGGTATATGAAGCCGCTTTAAACCCAATAAAAGATTCAAACACTGTGTATGCTTTGCATTTCTATGCTGCTTCGCACGGACAAACATTGCGTGATGAAGCTCTCAGAGCAATAAAAATGGGCGTATGCATCTTTGTGTCGGAATTTGGCACCTGCGAATATACCGGAAGTGGCAAACTGGACAAGGAAGCTACACAACAATGGTGGGATTTTTTGGATAAACATAAACTGAATTAGGCATTTAAGCGATAATCATTTTATATGTTCTCGGCGGGTGTGCTATCATTCTTCTCATCAGGTTCTCGA
>JANWYS010000044.1 GCA_025054875.1 Cytophagaceae bacterium
AGGCCAGTGCGGAGCTTTAGTGGAGCACCGCAGCGACAGCGGAGTGGCGGACAGCCCGGCCCCACAGGGGCGCGCCCTATATGAAAAACATTTCACCACAGCTTTTTGCCAATGCGTAATATGGATTTATTCGCAGTGCTGTACAGATAAAAAGAAACAGGGCGGCTTTACCATCAGAAATTACTTATGCACCCGGAGGTTTAATGCAAATACAGAAATAACATTATCGGATAACTCAACTATCGTTAATAGTTCTTAGTCAGTATACTATTTCAATATACAAGAAACATACGTAACATCGTCGGTATAGGGGTTTTTGCCTTTGTAGGTATTTATCTCTTTTAGTATGGCAGCATGTAATTCTTGATCTGAAAGGCCTTTGAGCGTACTGCAAAAATTTTTCAGGTTGTCAATGCCGTATTCTGCTCCGTCTTCATTTACCAGTTCTGTTATTCCATCTGTGTAAAGCAGAAGCATAGCATCAGGGGTATATTGTATGGTTTCGGTGTTTACAAAAGGGAGTTTATTAAAGGCGCCGAGTACAGTAGTACCTTTTTCCAGAATTGAAGTATGCCCGTCATTAAACAAAACGGGCGGGTTATGCCCTGCATTGATGTATTGTATGGTTTTTTTGCGTGTATTGATGAGTGCGATGAAGAAGGTTATGAAGCGTTCTCCGTTAGCAACATTCATGATTGTTTGATTGAGCTCGTGTACGATTGATACCGGGTCGGTATTGTGTCTTACAAGAGTACGTAAAGAGGCTTGAAAGTTGGCCATCAGCAATGCTGCCGGTATACCTTTGCCTGAAACGTCGGCTATACAAACTATACATTCATCGTTGCACAACGGAATGTAATCATAGTAGTCTCCGCCAATACTGTCGTGCGGGTAGTAGCTTGCTTTTACGGATATTGCCTGATTGTTGGGAAGAGATTTTGGGAAGAGCATAGCTTGCACTTCTCGAGCTATCTCAAGTTCTTTTCTTAAGGCAAGCCTGGCGAGCTCTTTGCGGGCAAGCTTTTTGTTTTCGATAGCAACTATTATGACATTGGTAAAGGTTTGCAAAAAAGATAATTCTTCCGGAGCTTTTTTGGTAGCTGTGTTAGCAAGCACGTAGGCCAGTTTGATTGATTTGTGCTTTATAGGTATGACTATATTAAATTCTGAATATACCTTGTCATGCTCTAAAGTAGTGTATTCATTTATTTCTAAAATATGAGGTGCTAAGGGTTCTTTTTTGAAATTCTTTTTGGTACCATAGTTTACTTTGCACTCCCATTGTTCGTCAAAAACGTAGAGAGCTAATTTTTTTATGTCCAGATTCGAAATCAGGGTGAAGTGATATATTTTGTATAACGCCTCTTCGGGCATGTTGGCATTTATGGCTTGTGTCACTTCCAGCAGAGACTTTAGTTCAAGGTCTTTGAGATGAAGCTGAGTATACAGATGTTCGATTTCTTCCTTTTTTACCATTTTGTTGCTTTTTGAGGATCGTAAGCATCACGCAAGCCGTTTCCAAAAAGATTGAAGGCGTATACTAACAGACAAATACACAGACTGGGGAAAAATACGAGATATGCTCCACCGCTTTCCCAATTAGACATGTAACCATCATACACCATTTTACCCCATGAGGGCATGGGTGGCTTTACTCCCAACCCCAAAAAACTCAAGCCTGCTTCTATCAGAATAGCAGAAGCAAAATTGGAAGTGGCAATTACGATTATAGACCCGATGACGTTTGGAAGGATGTGAACAAATATGATGCGCATGTTACCTATGCCTAATGCTTTTGCTGCCTCAACATAGAGTTTTTCTTTTATACTCATGATTTGTCCGCGTACCACGCGGGCTACTTCCACCCACATGGTGAGTCCTACCGCTACAAACGCTACCCATATGCCTCTGCTTTGTAAGGCTAAACTTATAGCGATAACGAGCATTATTCCGGGTATAGACCAGATGACTGTCATGAACCACATCAATACATTATCTATCCATCCTCCAAAAAAGCCCGCCAGCGCTCCTACAGTGACACCCACTACCACAGATATCAAAACCGATATGAACCCTATAGACAATGATATCTTTGTGCCAAAGAGCAACATGCTCAGAAGATCTCGGCCCTCTTTGCTTGTGCCAAGCCAGTAGGTTCGCCATTCTAAATTTTTTTCCAGAAATTCTTTTTGTAAATCTTCCAATGTTATGGTTTGTAGGTTTTCATCCAGATCCAAATACGTAATCACATTTCCTTTTATGTTAAAATTTAATCCCGTAGCCGAGTCTGGGTTTAGTTTTAAAGAAGTACCGTTATAAACTTTTTTCACTGTAGTAATGAGAGGCTGGCTTAATCTGTCGGGCTTTCCAAAAATTTTGTAGTATACGGTGTTGCCCTTTATATCATATTCACTTATGGGCTCGATTTTGTATTCGCTTTCTTGCCCGAAGAAGATTTTCTGTATAATGTTTACCTTGGGAACATCGCGGTTTTTTATAGTTTTCAGTATTAGCACACGAAAGCCAGGAGGTTGCTTTTTTATATGTGCCGAACCATCATCAGCATTGGGGGTATCGTCCGGCATAATTAAGTATCCTAACAATGAAATGATGTGTGCAATTATGATGATAACAAGCCCAAACATAGCGGGCTTGTTCTTCAGTAAGCGGTTGCGCACCCGATGAGATGGAGAATCAATGTTATATTTCTTGTTTTTTTTCATCCTTTTTATACATCACCTCATGTTGTGCTCCATTAAACCTTGTTTTGAAGCTAAATAATGATATGATGAATATTTTTTTTCAAACATGGATAAATCCTCAACATCCGTTTCTTTGTGTTCATCTATACATCTTACCCATCCTTTCTGAATGAGCTTTAGCAAAATATTTTTCAGTGAATGCTCTTCTATATTGATTTTTTTTAACAACTCAGCAAATGAAATGATGAAATACAGTTCATCTATTATTTCATACTCCTCATCGGTCATATCTGTTGTATTGTTCGTCCTTTCCATCCATACTTTTCAAACCGGCTTCTTAACGCTATAATCACCACATATACAGGATGAAATATAGCTAAAAGAAAAAAAACCAATAGATAAAATTTCTTATGTAGAAATTTCATTATCAAATGTAAAAATACAAATTCAAACGAAATTTTCATGGCTATCAGAGTTAAAAAAATAACAGCATTTCTTGGATTCATCAGTGAATACACGGCGCAGATTAACAAAGTGAAATGATAGAAGAAAATAAATAAGGCCAGTATCTTTGTGTCTGTGTTTTGATAATGTTTCCACTTGCTTGCCCACCGTATGCGCTGCTGATAAAACTCTTTCAGTTTTTTTGCCGGGTAGGTAAGAACTATCGAAGAACTGTTTTTTATGAATGCAATTTTGTGGTTATTGCTTTCCGCTATTTTATGCATGAGCATTTCGTCATCTCCGGAGGCAATGTTACCGATGCCATCAAAACCATTAACTTCATTGTAGGCAGCTTTCGTATAGGCCAGATTAGCTCCGCTGCACATAGTGGGACGATGCCATGCTATACAACCACATGTAGTACCTGTTATGCTGGCATGTTCCATGATTTGCATGCGTGTGAATAGATTGTCGGGAGTATCAATAAACGAGACCGAACCTACCAAAAATGATGCGCCTGTTGCTACGTAATGTTCCTCTATTGTTTTCAACCATTCTTTGTTTACACGGCAATCTCCGTCTGTGGTTACTATCAATTCTCCCTGCGATTTTTCAATAGCCATATGTATGGCGCTTTTTTTAAATGAATTATATTTCTTCTCCTCAGTTAGTGCATACACTCGCAAAGCATATCTGGAGCGGGATTGGAAAGAGTGCAAAATTTCTAAAGTATCATCCTCAGAATGATCGTCAATTACAATTACTTCAAAATTTTCAAACGGGTAAGTTTGTTCGTTCAGGTCGTTTAACAGCTTAGGCAGGTTTTCAGCTTCGTTGCGAACAGGTATGATTACAGAAATTTTAGTATTAGAGAGCTTCCTCAATGGTATTGTTTTTTTTGTTTTTATCCATCCTGCAATGAGCGCAACTATGAACAAAATATACAGGGCTGTATAACAAGCAAAAAAATATAACATTATTTCTTCTAAGTCAGAGACTTGAATATACGTATTTTAAAAATAAGAAACATGCCTATCAATGCAGGAACGACAATGTTTACAAGCCACAAAGTAAGGCTGGCATAAAGAACAGATTCTTTAGGATATGAGAAAATACTAAAGTAAGTGATTGCTGATAACTCGCGTACCCCCAGATCAAACATAGTAGGTAAAACAGATTTCGCAAGAAAAATAAAAGCAATACCGCCGGCAAGAATGATTGGGTGGTCTTTAATGCCAAAATAATTGAGAAGTAAATAATATTGCGTGCTGAATATGCAATACCTTGTAAAAGAAAGCAACAATACAAAATTTATTTTTGACAGCGAGTAATGTTTCAGTATAGAATAGTAACGACTGAATCTGTTGAAGAGTTGGATTTTATCTAATGTATTCAGGATTTCTTTATAGTACACAAAAACAAGTATGAAGACAACATTGGTCAGTACGATAAAAAAAATAAAAATATAATCGTGTGTAGTTTTCATATTCAGCAAGTTGTAAAGCGCATATACCAAGGCTATGGTTCCGAAATAGAGAGTGATGTAAAATTGTGCGATTCGGCTAAGAAAAACTGCACCAATACCACGTATTCTCTCCGGGCTGGCAAGTTGAGATATGCGTCCGATATAATCACCAATGTTATGCGGAGTAAAAAAACCAAAACTGACACCACTCAACACTCCTGCATAGGCCTTTGTAAAAGATATTTTTTCAATTTTTTCAATGAGAAATTTCCACTTTAAAGCCTCACATGCCCAATTGAGGGGAAACAGCATTACTACTGCCACCAGCATCCATTTATTGTTTGTCCATTGCTTCAACAACTCAGTATGATAGTGAGGTGCCATATTTTCTTTTTTATCCATCAGCAGATAATACATGGCTGTAGTCATCATCAAAAATATGGTAAGTTTGATGACAAAAATGTATACGCGCTTTCGGAATATTTTTTTCAAACTGTGAACTAACTAAATTGCAATATGAGTAAAAAATCAGGGTTAAATGAAAAAATTATTCTTGGTGTTGATCCGGGCACTATTGTATTGGGATATGGCTTAATACTCATAAAAGAAAACAAAGTTTCATTAATGCAATATGGAGTAATTCGTTTAGCCAAATATACAGGTTCGGCATTAAAGTTGAGTAAAATATTTCAACGTGTTATACAATTGATTGATGAGTACAAACCGGATGAAATGGCTATTGAGTCTCCCTTTTACGGGAAAAATGTACAATCTATGCTCAAGTTGGGGCGAGCACAGGGGGTGGCTATAGCTGCAGCTTTGTCGCGACAGATTCCCGTGGTGGAATATGAGCCTAAAAAAGTAAAACAATCCGTGACGGGCAATGGTAACGCTTCCAAAGAACAAGTGTCGGCCATGATAGGGCAGTTGCTGAACATAAAAAACAAAGATGCCGACCAACTGCCCGATGCCACAGATGCTCTGGCGGTGGCTTTGTGCCATTACTATAAGAAAAATGCTTTGTCAGGAAAAAGTAAAGACTGGTCAACTTTTGTGCGTGAAAACCCCGACAGAATTCGTTAGCTTGCATGTTTTACAACATAAAATTATTCTACCGCCATCCATTCATTCGAACATGAACCAACTTAAATTCATACCAGATGCTTATGTCTATCTATCAATTTAACTTTCCCACCGTGATTCGATTTGGCCCGGGAAGCAGCGATGAACTGGGCAACTATCTGTTAAAGAAAAATCTTTCATCTCCTCTCATCGTAACAGATCCCGTGATATGTGAACTTTCATTTTTTAAAAAAATCATACATGCGTTAACTACCAAACGTCTACGTCCGGAAGTTTTTAGTGAAATACATAAAAATCCTGTCAAATCAGATGTATATAAAGGCACAGAGGTATGGGATGCTACAAAAAGAGATTGTATAGTTGGTATTGGTGGCGGTGCGGCTTTAGACGTTGCAAGGGCTATTGCTCTTCGTGTGCATCATCGCGATGATTTATTCAAATATGATGATTTGGCCGGAGGTGATGTGTATATCACTAACGATGTACCTCCGTTTATTACTGTACCCACTACTGCCGGTACGGGGAGCGAAGTGGGCAGGAGTGCAATCATATCAGACGATGTCACTAAGCAAAAAAAAATATTGTTTTCCCCGAAATTAATGGCCAATATAGTGTTTGCTGATCCTCTGCTCACTATGGATTTGCCTCCCGCCATTACTGCAGCCACCGGAATGGATGCACTTACACATAATATGGAAGCTTATCTGGCAAAAAATTATCACCCCATTTGCGATGGCATTGCTTTGGAAGGTATGAAATTAATAAGCAAAGCATTGCCTAAGGCTGTGCATGCGCCGGATGTCGCCTCCAGAAGTGATATGCTTCTCGGATCTATGATGGGAGCCATTGCTTTTCAAAAAGGATTAGGTGTAGTACACTCACTAGCTCATCCTTTATCATCACTTTTGGATACTCATCATGGATTAGCCAACGCTGTAAACATACCTTATGGAATGGAATTCAATATAACCGGTTGTGAGCATAAATTCCGCCGAATGGCGCAGGCCTTGGATTTGCCTGATAACGACGGAATGGCTGTAGTGAATTATCTCTTTGAATTAAACAATGAAATAGGTATACCCCATAAACTGAGTGCAATTGGCGTGAAGCTGGAACATATTGATACTTTAGCAGATTTAGCCATTGCAGACTTTGCGCACCCAAACAATCCGAAGCCTGTGAGCAGAGACGATTTCAAGAAAATATATTTGAGGGCTTTGTAGTTGCTCAAAAATAATTTTATAAACATTGCCTGTATACACGTGACTAATACAAGTATAAACAGCACATAAGTATAAAGATGATAGAAAAAGAAAAAACGCAGCATATTAACAAATGTGTGTTTTTAGATCGCGATGGAGTGCTCAATGAAGATAGGGGTTATCATTATGTGTATGATGTAAAATATTTCAACATCAAAGAAGGAGTGACCGATAGCTTGCAACTGCTCAAGTCAAAAGGCTGGTATCTTATTGTAATTACCAACCAGGCCGGTATAAACAAAGGCTTATATACCGATGCAGACGTAGATACTTGTCATGAATATTTACAAAAGCAATGCAATTACAGCATTGATGCTTTTTATCATAGCCCATACCATCCATCATATACAGAGAGTTTAAGCCGTAAACCGGATTCATTGCTATTTGAAAAAGCAATTTCGAAATTTAAGATATCGCCGCTGCATTCATGGATGGTAGGTGATAAAGAGCGTGACCTCATACCGGCCAAAAAACTGGGAATGCGCACCATATTAATTTGCAATGATACTTCCATAACTTGCGCGTATGCAGATTATATGGTGCATTCGCTTCCTGAAGCTGTTCGGTTATTGATTCTGAGAGACTACAACATTTGACAAATGAATAATACTAGAAAAATATTTATCTTGCCTCGATTAATTTAACAACAAATAAGATGAACGTTTTAGTTACGGGAGGTGCTGGCTACATTGGTGCCGAACTTGTATACCGATTGTCACAAAAAGAGGATGTAGCATCCATAACAGTATACGATAACCTGAGCAGGGAGAATTACAATTTTTTTACAAGCCTGAGCCATAAGATGACCAATGGGAAAGTACGCTTTGTGCAAGGCGAATTGCTCGATTCACGAAAATTAAGAAAAGTACTTAAGGATATAGATGTAGTGTACCATCTGGCAGCGAAAGTATCAAGGCCTTTTGCTAATGTTGATAGCCATAGCTATGAACAAATAAACCACTGGGGAACTGCAGAGTTAGTTTACGCGATAGAGGATACTCCTTCCGTAAAACGGCTTATTTATACAAGTTGCGCATCTATATATGGAAAATCAAAAAATGAAGTGGATGAAAGCACACCTGTAAATCCTACACACCACTACAGTATATCCAAGTGGCGTGGCGAAGATCATGTGTTAAGGATAAAAAATAAAATCAACACGTATGTATTGCGTTTAGCAAAGGTTTATGGTTTCAGCCCTTGTATTCGCTTCGACAGCGTGATAAACCGTTTTATGTTTGATGCACATTTCAACAAACGTATACAGATACATGGATCCGGCAAGCAGATACGTCCTTTTATTCATATTCAAAAAGTTGTGGATGTATTGCTCGAAATGCGACTTACAAAAGCTCCTTCCGATATTTATAATCTTTCAGATAAAAATATAGAAGTGCTGGACCTTGTGGAAATTCTTAAAGAGCTCTATCCGGATATGGAATACATATTTATAAACCAACATCTGGAAATGAGTGATCTCATTATCAAGCCTGAACTTAAAATTTCCAAATATTTTCCAATACCTCAGTCGGATTTGAAAGATGAAATGAAAGAATTTAAGGAGAGATTTGCTTTTTCGTAAAATGCAGAAACAATGAATTAAGCAGATTCTATGCAGCAGAACCGTTATCTTCAACGTCTCTGAGTGATATTTCTAATATATAAAATGACAGTATCGCAAGTAAATTCGGAGTCCATTTCTTATACAAGTTTGGGTTATATCACAGAAAGAAATTCCTTTCGAAACTCCTTAAAAATTCTATATAGAAATGAAAAATTGTTGTTGATATTTAATATTCAGCTGAAAAAACTGAGTCAAAAATCATCTGGCATATTTCGATGAATAGTGATAATATTGTTTCTTTTAAAACAATAAAGCGATGCAAAGCAAATATCCCTGGCAAGAGATAAAGAAATACGAAGAAATTATTTTTTCTTACTACGAAGGAATAGCCAAGATCAGCATAAACAGGCCACACAAGCACAATGCCTTCACTCCGAAAACAGTAGCAGAAATGAGTGAAGCCATGGAATTGGCACGCCAGCGTGCAGATGTAGGTGTAGTGATTCTTACCGGAGAGGGAGGCAAAGCCTTTTGCAGTGGCGGCGATCAAAGTGTGCGCGGCCATGGCGGATATGTAGGGCAAGACAATGTGCCTCGCCTGAATGTGCTGGACCTGCAAAGACAAATACGCTCCATACCCAAGCCCGTGATTGCTATGGTGGCCGGATGGGCTATTGGCGGCGGACATGTGCTCCATGTGGTATGCGACCTTACCATCGCTGCTGATAATGCCCGCTTCGGACAGACAGGGCCTGTCGTTGGCAGTTTCGATGGTGGCTTCGGCGCTTCCTACCTGGCACGCATAGTAGGGCAAAAAAAAGCCCGTGAAATATGGTACCTCTGCGAGCAGTATGATGCACAGCAAGCTCTTGAAATGGGACTGGTAAACAAAGTAGTCCCTCTGGATGACCTGGAAACTGAAACTGTTGCATGGTGCAAAAAAATACTTGAAAAAAGCCCTATTGCCCTGCGCATGCTTAAATCCGCATTCAATGCCGAGCTCGATGGCCAGGCCGGTATACAAGAGCTCGCCGGCAACGCAACATTACTCTACTACCTGACAGACGAAGCCAAAGAAGGAAAAAATGCTTTCCTGGAAAAACGAAAACCCGACTTCTCAAAGTTTCCCAAATTTCCATGATATTCAAGAACGCTCCACACATGTATGGACCTTGACCACTAATCGCCATAACATCAATTTCGTTGACTCTTGCTGCCGGATGTGGAAGAATATCTAATGATTCTCATACCCTCGCAAGGCTTTGTATCAAGTTTGTGTAGTTTTATCATACTTAGCTCAACCGCCCTGCAGTTGCCCGGCTAGTATCGCTAAACCCTGTGAAAATGTATGAGGCTGATATCCTAAAACATGTTTTGCTTTATCAATAACAAACCCGGTGCAGGGAGGCCTCTTTGCCGGCTGTGTAAATGTGGAGGAATCCGCTCTGGTGATTAGTGTTTTATCCAGCCCAAAATATTCTGCCGTAAGTATGGCCATTTGATAGGGTGTGAGATAATCACATCCCGAAATATGGAAAATGCCCATAGCCTTTTTTTGAACGATGAGCAAACATCCCATAGCCAGATCTTCTGCAAGAGTCGGCGTACGCCACTGGTCATCCACCACTTGTATGTTCTTGCCTTCCTCAAGTGATTTTTTTACCCACAGTATGATGTTTGAACGGCTCATATTCGGTACCCATCCATATACCAGCACCGTGCGTGCTATGGCCCATGGAATACGGCATTGAGCAACTATTTGTTCAGCTTTCAGTTTGGATAGTCCGTAGTACGATATAGGATTAGGTATATCTTCTTCTGTAAGCGGTCCCTTTGTGCCATCGAATATAAAGTCTGTAGACAGATGTAAAAAAAATGCACCACAACGCGATGCAGCATCTGTCAGGTATTGTACAGCGTATACATTTTGTTTGTCGCAATTTTCTTTGTCGGCCTCACATTGATCTACGTTGGTCATTGCCGCTGTATGTATGATGTAATCAGGGTTGCAGAGGGAGAACACATGTTCCACTTCTTCGGCCTGAGTGATATCCATAGAAATGTAGGTATAAGGCCCGTTGGCCTCACCTATCCTGTTGGCTCCGCGTCCGGTGGCAATGATTTCGTAGCTTTGCATGGGCGCTATAAGCCGAACAAGCTTTTGCCCTAACAAGCCATTAGCGCCTGTAATAAGTATCTTTTCCATGACAGAGATGATAGGAAAATCAGGTTTCAATTAGAGTAAAAATCTGTACATTGATATTTTTTTATGATGGCATTTACTTTCATTTCTGTTACCGTTACCGTCATTTTAATATCTTTCAAAGGGCGGTCGCGGGCATCTTTAGGCTGGCTGGCAATGAGGTCTATCACTTCCAATCCTTTTACTACTTTCCCAAAAACGGTATATGAGCCATCGAGCATGGGTGTACCGTTGGCATTATGTACGATATAAAACTGAGAACCGTTTGATTCTTTTTTGGGGTTAACAGCATCGCCCATCCGTGCTGCTGCTACCGATCCTTTCACATGTTTCAGTGAAGGCACAAACTCGGCAGGAATCGTGTAATTCGGACCACCCATGCCATCATTATTGGGGTTGTCATCCTTAGAGTTCGGGTCACCTCCCTGAATCATGAAATCTTTTATGATTCTGTGGAAAGTAGTGCCGTTGTAATACCCTTCTTTAGCAAGTTTTATAAAATTTTGTTTGTGCCTGGGAGTTTTGTCGTACAGCAATATGACCATCTCACCGAAATCGGTTTTGATGGTAACCACATAATCGGTTTTGTTCGGATCTTTCAAAGTGTTCGTTTGTGCCGCCATTGATCCGGCACAAATAGCGGCAAACAGAAAGAGTTGTAACTTTTTCATGGCGTGTTCAGTTTTTGTAAAACATTATGCTTAATTGAATGATACCATGAGTTTCCCGCACTCTACTGGTATTTTTGATCGGATAGTTATTGTTCATCACATCGGTAAGCCCATACACGTAACGCATGCCGAAAACAGCTCCGGAAAGGAATTGCTTCAATGAGAAATTGAATCCAAAGAGAATACCGGTATCATAAGGCTTTACAGGGCGCCTGGCATCCATACCGGATGGCCATTTTGTTTTATCTGAATAACTCGCGTCTTCCGGAAATATGTTCGTGCTGCTGGCATAGCCGGGGCCTGAAGTAGTGGTTGTTGTACTGCCTTTTCTTTTTCCACTAAGAAGTAACCCTGTGTAGGCGCCATATTCTAAACCAAAGTTCTCGGTGATCTTTGTGTGAAACACCAATGGCATGTCCAGATAGGAAAATTTATTTTTGTAACGAGTATCTATGGTATAGGTCCCTCCGTCTGTATTCCTGAAAGTTTCCTGATAAAAGTAGTTTTGACCTTTTTGAGAAAACATAAATTCAAGCATACATACAGTGTTGTCCGATACATTTGCAATTTTAGTGCTAATTGCAAAATGTTGACGCAATAAAAATTTCGACTTCACGGTTTCCTCATTGCCCGCGGACATGTTGGCGAGATTGAATCCGTATCTAAACCCAATTTGAGACAGTGATTCACAGTACAAAAAGCAACATAAATATATTATGCAATAAACTTTTTCTCTCATAATTATTCATGGTTTGTAGGTGAAATTGAGTGCTCCACACTTCTTCATATCAGAACTCAGTTCCAGAATATTTTCTTTGCTGCCGTCAGACACAGATATC
Organism: Cytophagaceae bacterium; assembly: GCA_025054875.1. GTDB lineage: Bacteria > Bacteroidota > Bacteroidia > Cytophagales > Cytophagaceae > JANWYS01. Next base: position 12,234 of record JANWYS010000044.1, read on the forward strand.
GCAGCTGTGTTGGGTGGAAATTTTCCTTCATTGATTGCATACAGAATCAGAAAGTTTTTTTCGTTCGGATTAATCGTAACGCGTATAGTTTTTTTCTCCCGGCTAAGTGTATAGTTTTCCAGTACCCATTGTCCGTTGATGTAGAGCGATATGATGTCGTTATCTTCTTCTTTTCCGTTGTCCCACACATGAAATTCTATTTCTGTAGTGTTCACTTCTATACTTTTTTGTTTTTCTACGACTCTGTTTTTAAGTATTTTGGGTACTCCGTTTTTATCATACTTTACTTCTTTCGATTGGGGTTGCCTTACAGTCCTTTCTTTAGGAAATTCCGGTTGTCGAGCCATTTCCGGTTTCGATTTCTTTTCAAAATTGAGATGATGTTGATATCTTACGGAAAACGCATTATATGAGTTTTTTGATTCATAGCTGTTGTATGTTTTGATGTCTTGATTATCTCTGGATATGAACTCTCCGTAGAGCACATCGGTAAGCCCCATGTGATGCATGAAAGAGAAAACCCACGTGCTGCGTAATCCTGTTTTCAGGCGAATACCTATCTCTGGTACAATGCCTAATCCTAAGCGTTGCGGGTGCTCATGTATAAGAGAAGATGAATAGGAATTTCTTGAATAGGTTAATCTTGACGGAAAGTTTTTGAAAAAACTGAATTGAAAATTACCTTGTATGTAAGGGATGGTTTTATCGTTCAGTTTAAAAAGTTTTGCTATGCCTGCCGATATTCCCAGTCCGCTCATTTTGTCTTTAAAAGTGCTTGTAATGGTTTGTGAATTATACGAATATTGGTAAGGGTCAGCAAAGGAGCGTACATATCTGAGGTAAAGCACAGAGGCCTGCACGGCAAATTTATCATCTTTAAGATCTTTGCCTACCCCAAAACCCGACGAAAGTAATGAAATAAAATTGCGTTGTTGCAGATACGCTTGAGAAGCTCCGGATTTATTTTGAATTTTAGTAAAGGCCGCTCCCAGGCTACCATTCAACCCTATGTATATGCCATTTTGAGGATATGCTTTGAGCAACGTCAACAAACACAAAACAACTGTTATTTTATGTACAAAATACATCAAACAGCTCCTTTAGGCCTTGGCAAAACTATTTCAATTTTATTGCTTTTGTTTACAGAGTTTACCAGTTGAACAACAACCTTTACAAGATCTGTCTCTTCTCCGTAGCGAAGACAAAAAGCAATCTTAATTTTTTTTCCAATAATGCGAAACTGGCCGTATGGAAATATCACTGTTTTTGTTTGCAGATACGAACCATCGTTATCGTAAAAAATCAATGCTGTAGATACATTGGTAGAAGTGTCAACACATCCGGCATAATCAAATGCCAGGTCAAAAAAGCTGCTCATACCAATCGCCGTACATCCTTGATTAAACTGTTCCCAATCGTGACTAAGATTGTATATGAATGTTTCGCAAGGTTTTTCATGAGGGGTAAGTTCTATCTTGCTATTGCATCCTACCATGCATAGTAGTGGCACAAATACCAATGCAATGAAATGAACATTACAAATCACTGTTTTGAAATCAGGCATAGCGAAATATACAAATTATCTCAAAACTATGGTTATAGAGATTTTTATTTAATCCCAAAGCGAAATGGATTTTCTTTTACAAACCTGAATTGAACCCACTGCCAATGGAGAGTAGCCGGAAGACAAATTCGTTGAAGAGTGCAACATCATTTTAATACTAAATTAACCTGCCAGATTTTACTTACCTATGCAAAAGCGGCTGAATATAGCACCGAGCACGTCTTGGTCTACAGACACTTGAGAAGTAATGCTTCCCAAATGCCTCAACGCTTCGCGTAGATCTTCAGCAATCAATTCAGTGGTGCGATGTGCAGCGATACCTTCCTTCACGGCAAGCAGAGCATGTTCCGCTGCACGCAGTGCCTCATAGTGTCGAAGGTTCGAAACCACCGTATTTGCAGTTTGTACGTCTTTGGTTACAAATGTGAAAAGTATTTTTTTTAATTCATCAATATTCGATCGGTTAAGTGCTGATATAGTTATTATGCCATCTGTTATGTCGTTATCAATTAGGGGATAGTTGATATTTGTATTTAACAAATCCGATTTGTTAGCTACCACTATCAGGCCTGCAGAGGGATGACGCAGTTGTTGTATATCGCTGCGAACTTCGTCAACAGAGAGTTTAGCTGCATCGAACACATAAAGTACAATAGAAGCTGTCCGGATTTTCTCCATAGTTTTTTGTACACCTATTGCTTCTATTTGGTCTGCGGCTTCGCGTATGCCCGCGGTATCAATGAGTCGGAAGGCTATTCCTTCTATGTAAATAGTCTCTTCTATGGTATCGCGTGTGGTGCCGGGTATATCGGATACTATGGCACGGTCTTCATTGAGTAGGGCATTCAGTAAAGTGGATTTGCCGGCATTGGGTCGCCCTGCAATCACGGTATTGACACCGTTTTTTATGGCGTTTCCGTATTCAAAAGTGGAAGCCAGCCGGCGGGTCAGCGCCAGGATTTTTTCTACTAAAGCCATGAGTTCATTTCGATTGGCAAATTCTACATCTTCTTCCGTAAAATCGAGTTCCAGCTCCATCAGTGCGGTAAATTGTATAAGTTCCTCCCGAAGATTATAGATTTCGGTGGATATTCCTCCGCGCATCTGTTTTATGGCCAGGTCATGAGAGCTTTCTGAGTCACAGGCAATAAGGTCGGCTACAGCTTCGGCCTGAGCAAGATCGAAACGGCCATTTAGAAAAGCACGCCTGGTAAATTCTCCCGGAGCTGCCATACGTGCACCATGCAGAATTAACAAAGAAAGAATTTTTTTTACTATATAGTCAGAACCATGACAGGATATTTCCACCACGTTTTCTTTGGTAAAGGATTTTGGCGCTTTGAATACGGATACCAACACTTCGTCAATAATTTTTCCATCGTATTCTATCGTACCAAAATGTATGGTGTGCGATTGCACATTTTCTAAATTTTTTCCCTTAAAAATTTGGTTTGCTATGGCAAAGGCATCTTTTCCCGACATTCGTATTACAGCGATAGCGGCCATTCCGGGAGCTGTTGCCGGTGCTACAATCGTGTCATCATTTGATGTGTAAAGCGTATAGTTCAATCTTGTGTAGCAAATGTTAAATTTTCATACCGGGATTAAGCATTTGCAAAAATTGCAAAGCGCTTTCTTCAGAGGCTTCAGGCCCGTTGGCAGTAAGGATGTTGCCATCCGTTACCACATTTTTATCGGGTACATATATGGCTCCGAATTTTTCGGCCAGCACAGGAAATTGATGGTCGCCATTGTGACCGGTAGCTCTCTTGTTTTTCAATATACCCCAATGCAGAAAATTACGGGGAGCAGCACATATGGCGGCTATAGGCTTTTGTTGAGCTAAAAAATTTTCGGCAAGATGTTGAGCCGCCGCATTTGTAATATACTCAGTAGAACCGGCACCTCCTACAAAGTATACTCCATCAAACTCATCAGCTACTACATCCTCTATCAGCAAATCATTTTGAACTTTATATCCGAAACGCCCTACAGATTGCCTCGAAGAAGATGCCGTACGCACCGTATATCCCCATTGTTCAAAAAAAGCTCTGGGCACAATGTATTCGATGTCTCTGAATCGTTGCGACGCTAATATCATTAAGATGGTATTCATAGTTACTGTTGTTTTAACCAATTATACAATAATTCTACATCTTGTTTTTTGCAAAGTTGTGTGCCGCTGTTCATGGTGGCAGCACTACCACAGGCAATTCCAAATTTGAGTACTTCCTGCAAAGGCCACCCATGTACAAGTGCATACACCATGCCGGCCACCATACTATCTCCTGCTCCTACAGTGCTTTTTCTTTTTACGGATGGAGCCCCCACATGATGTACTTCATTTGAAGAAACCAACATAGCACCTGAAGCCCCCAAAGATACCACAATAATATGTACTGAGTAATCGCTTAGTATTTTTTGCGCTGCTTCTACTTGTTCGTTTACATTTTTTATATCCTTGCCCGATAGCTCACACAACTCTTTAAAATTTGGCTTTATCAGATACACTCCATGTTGGATCATGGTTTTCAGCATTTGTCCTGACGTGTCACCTATAAGTTTAATTCCGTTAGAAAAGCAATAACCGCTAAGTTGAATAAAAAAATCAGAGGTTACTCCCTTCGGTGTACTTCCGCTCACTACAATGTATCCTACGTCTTCATAAGACCGAAACGCATCCATAAACATTTTAACTTCATCCACACTTAATTCCGGAGATGGCATACCATACCTGTATTGCAGGTTGGTGGCGTTTTCCACAACAATAAAATTTTCTCTGGTAGGACGCTGCGTATTTATAGGGTGTTGTATGATTTCCTCTTCATCCAACAATTGTTTCAGCATGGTGCCTGTATATCCGCCTTTGGCGTATATGGCTATAGAATCGCAGCCTAATTTTTTCAAAGCCCTGGATACATTTATACCTCCGCCGCCAGGCTCAAACACAGGCTCTGTGCATCTTAATTTGTGGTCGGGCACTATATTCTCTACCGATGTACTTTTATCTAACGCCGGGCTGAATGTAACAGTCAAAATTTTTTTCATATCATTTGCTATCAGTGTTTAATATACAAAAAAAAATCACCCCACAAATGCGGGGCGATTTCACCTAAACCTTATTACTTACCACTAAAAACTAAAAAATCACTCTAACCACTTTACTTTGTTTCGTTTAATATATATACCTTTCACCTCAAAAAAGTAAACCCTTTTTTTAAAAAAAATTAACATTGAAAAAAGTAACTGCCAAGAAATCGCTAGGGCAACATTTTCTCACCGACAAAAACATCGCTGAAAAGATAGTGAACAGCTTGTCGGATGTAAGTCCATCTTGCTCTATACTGGAAATCGGGCCGGGCATGGGTATACTTACCGGAATACTTATTGAAAAATACGGCAACAGCCTTTATGTGGTAGAAATAGATGCTGAATCGGTGAGATATTTATCTGAGTTGTATCCCTCTCTGTCCATCATACACGGCGATTTTCTGAAAATGGACATAACTAAACATTTCTCACAACCCTTGGCCGTTATCGGTAACTTTCCTTACAATATTTCATCGCAAATATTTTTTAAGCTTCTCAATCACCGTGAACAGGTAAGAGAAATTGTATGCATGCTGCAAAAAGAAGTAGCCGAGCGTATTGCCTCTGTCCACAACTGCAAAAGTTATGGCATATTATCTGTGTTGCTTCAGGCCTTTTATAAAGTTGAGTACCTGTTCACCGTACATGAGCATGTTTTTTCACCGGCTCCCAAAGTAAAATCCGGTGTGATTCGGCTCACCCGAAATCCTAACGGTAATTTAGGTTGCAACGAAAAGCTGTTTTTTACTGTGGTAAAAACAGCCTTTAACCAACGTCGTAAAACCTTGCGAAACGCACTTAAAAATTTATCTTTGCCTGCGCGAATAGCTAATGAAACTATTTTAAACAAACGAGCAGAACAGCTTTCGGTGAGCGATTTCATATACCTTACACACACAATCGAAAACTTAACACAACAGCAATCTTATTGATACAATTATGCCTTTTGAACTTACACAAGACTTCATAGACCAGATAAAACAAGCCATCAGCGACGGAAATGATGAGTTTGTAAAAAATCGCATGGAAGAACTCTTACCGCAAGACATAGCTTCCGTCATGTATGAGTTGGATATAGAAGAATCCAAATACATATTTACTCATTTCGACAAAAAACTCCGTGCCGATATAATCTCCGAGCTTGACGAAAGCTACAGGGTAGAGTTTCTTGAACATTTTACACCCGATGAAATAGCTCAGTATATAACACTTCTTGATTCTGACGATGCCGCCGACATACTGAGTGAACAGGAAAATCAAGAAGAAATCATAGAAATACTGGAAGATCAAAATGAGGAAAAGGCAAAAGACATAAAAGACCTGCTCCACTACGACTACGATACCGCCGGCGGCTTGATGCAAAAAGAATTAATACGAGCAAACCTGAACTGGACTATAGAAAAATGCGTAGAAGAAATGCGCATACAAGCAAAGAAAGTAGGCAAGATATACTCTGTATATGTTGTAGATAACAACGAAAAACTACTCGGTCGTGTGTCAGTGAAAAAAATGCTCCTATCTGATGATGGCACACGCATATCAGATATATACGACCCTGACGTAATATCGGTAGATGCTTTCATGCCGGCTACCGAGGTGGCAGACCTCATGAAAAAATATGACCTGGTTGCTGTACCGGTAGTAAACAATCAAGGTAAACTGATAGGCCGTATAACCATAGATGATGTAGTAGACGTGATCACAGAAAAAGCCGAAATGGATATGCAAGCTATGTCGGGTCTATCGGCACAAGTAGAAGAGGAAGACTCTGTGTGGGATCTCACTAAGGCAAGGTTACCATGGCTCATGATAGGAATGTGCGGAGGCATTTTGGGAGCTCAGTTTTTAGGATTGTTTGAAAATTTCATAAGCCTTATCCCTGCCATGGCTTTTTTCATTCCTCTCATCACCGCTACCGGAGGCAACGTAGGTATTCAATCTTCTTCTTTAATAGTGCAAAGCCTGGCACGTGATCCAAGCTTCGACGAATTTTCCTTATATCGCTTGGGGAAAGGGTTTTTGGTGGCTTTCATAAACGCCATAGCCATAGCGGGGCTGGTTCTCATAGTGAATATGATTTTGGGAGAAAGTTTGAAACTTACCTTTGTCGTATCTATAGCGTTGTTCAGCGTGGTCATTCTTGCCTCACTTATGGGCACCGTGACGCCTCTCATATTAAATCGCTTCGGCATAAATCCGGCCGTAGCCTCCGGGCCATTCATCACTACCATGAACGACCTGCTTGGCTTAGCCGTCTATTTTTTGGTAGCCTATACTCTGTTCAAAATCTGACAGCTTCTACTCCGGTAAATACTCCGCCTGAATTGGCAATTAATCTGCCAACATTGTTCTATGATGTCATCTCACTCAAGTAACCGTAATGCGCACATGGCCTGCAAGCCCTTGTGCAAGGCAATACGAACCATCCCATGGTAAGCAGTTTATCTCATTCTACGCATCGGAAACATCTCTTTGAGATGCTGACAACAGCATTTCTATTGTATAAAACCGGATTCCGCATTAGCGAAAAAGTATGGCAAATTTTTTTTTCTGTTGGGCGCGCCCCTACGGGGCCGGGCTGTCCGCCACTCCGCTGTCGCTTCAGTGCTTCGCTAAAGCTCCGCACTGGCCTTGCAGGCC
>JANWYS010000045.1 GCA_025054875.1 Cytophagaceae bacterium
ACGCCTGCATATATGCGTATGGGCTGTACACAAAACATTTCCAGCGTCCAGTATCCGCAGAAACCAACATCGCCAAAACCCGCTGTGATGTGAACAAACAAACCAAGTCGGCCTATTGATGAGCGCCCCTCTAACATGGGGACATAGTTTTTTGTCATAGTATGCTCTACTGTCCTGCCCAAATACAACTTGCCGGGAACTAACACCAGACCTTCATCCGGTATCTCATGGCGCACAGCTTTGTTTTCGATTTTCATGTCCAGCAATTCCTGCTCATACACTAATATTTCCTTATGCAACGTTAAATTGTAACTGTTCGGATTAAGTTTTTTATCATCAAAAGGGTCAATAAAAATTTCTTTTCCTAATTTGTTTTTGATTTCTAATCCTGACAATATCATTGTTTGGAAATTTTTTGAGTCTAAACAAACATACTATTTCGGCGAATTATATAAAAATTAATTTTGTTATACCAACGGTGTGCCTCTGTTGCTACATGAGCATTCTGTTGTAATATAGGAATCGAATCATGGTGAAAGAAGGATTTGCTCTTTGAAATAAACACAATATTGAATCAATGAATCTCACAATCATACATTCATTTTCCGTTCTGGTATTAATGATCAGTAAATTGCATGCACAATCCTTGTTTACATACGCCACCATGGCAGTGGATGGATTTACATGTTCTCAATGCGCATTGAGTGTAGAAAATTCCCTACGCACATTACCCTTTGTAAGCTCAGTAAGTATGGATATTAACGAAACAGAAATGAAAATTTTCTTTGTTAACGGAATTGAAATTGATTTTTTCAAATTAGCTAAAAAAGTGTATGAGTCAGGATTCAGTGTACGCCATATAAGGGCAGTACTTGCGCCTGAATACATCATTGCAGAGAATCAAAATCTATTGTTGAACAACAACGCAAAATATGTTATATTAAGCCATACTCCCGACAAAGATACATTGAACCAAACATTACTTTTCGTTAATCATAAAATGATCAACAAATATGAATACGAAAAATACCGCAAGTTATATTCTGACAAATTTTCTATGTATAAAAAAAGAAACCCTATCTACTTCGTAATTGTTGAGTGAAAGCTGCCGCATGTATTTTATTGTTTATGTTGCCTCATGCAGGCATGTTTGCTCAGGAGTTGTTTCCTGTAGCCGAACCGGCGAGTACTTATCCCCAAAAAGTGCCCGGCATACGATTGACAAAGCATTATTATTTAGATCAGGTCAGCAGAAGCCGGGCTGCATACACGCTGCGTTATATATATGGAGTGAACAAAAATTTATCCATAATTTCGAGCCTTACCTGTTCTAATCATCACCTCAAAAAAATACCGTTAAACTTTCAGAGTTACATCATCAATCATCATCAAAGAGGCTACAGAGACAATCCGTTTATAATCGAAGGTATAAACCTGTATGCTAAATGCAGAGTAGTTAGTCTTGATAAAAAATCAAAACATTTTCGAATCGCTGTATACAGCGAGTTTGCCCAATCATTTTCTGCTCACGATAGGGCAGAGCCCAACTTACTATCGGACAACACAGGTTATGGCTATGGAATCATTCTTACTAAACTTATCAACCGATTTGCAGCTTCCCTCACATGGGGATACATAAAGCCTTTTGAATATATACAAAACAACCCTGACAACGTTTACGTAAAACAAATTCGATTCAAATCCGGCGATGCGTTGCTTTACAATGCTTCTTTCGGATATCGCCTGTATCCTTTACGATATAAAAGCTATAAAGACCTCAATATAAACCTGTATTTTGAATGCATAGGCAAGCAATATGAATCTGCTCAAATATATTATGATGGAAAACCTTATGACCAAACTATTTTGAAAGAATACGACCGATATGGATATATGAGCTTGCAACGTGGCGCTTATGTTGATGCTAAACCATCTGTGCAATTTATTTTTAAATCAACCACAAGGCTTGATGTTGGCATGGCGTGGCCTCTCTACAAGCGTTCGTTTAATCATACGTACCCTCTCTTATATTTATCGTTCCAAAAACTTTTCTTCAAAACTAAACCTGTCAACTAAGCTGTTAGTAGTAATTATTAGGTTAAGCATAATACCGGGAGGTTTCAACCTGTTTGGTGTATCAGAAAATATATGTTAGGTAGTATATTGTTAAATATGGTATGCAAAATTGTTGACGCCGATTATTAGCGGTTTAACATTCGAAGCAATTCGTAGAGATTCTGATATCAAATTTCAAAGGCATGAAAATATCCTTACCCGGCTTTCACATTAGCAGAAAAGTATGACGAATTTTTTTATGTTGGGCGCGCCCCTGCGGGGCCGGGCTGTCCGCCACTCCGCTATCGCTGCGGTGTTCCTCTAAAGCTCCGCACTGGCCTTGCAGGCCATGGCTCCCATCCCTCGCGCAAGTCCTCTCGAAATTTTTCAGCTTCATAAGAAAATGTAAACCTCCAAAGTAGCTTGCAAAAGGGACTGAGCAAGTCTGTTTGAGCTTCTTATTTGTGAAGCCTTTAGTAGAACAAATAAGAGCGATCCGCGAAGGTCTGGGCACCGCCCTAAATCTACCCCAAAACAAACGCAGCGATGCAACACAAAAAACCTTTGTAAGGTGATGCCAAAACATTATCGCACTTCAAAGGTACTCTCCTCCAATAGCAAGTGCCTTAGCTTAACCAACGGTTTGCCCATGCGGAATCCGAGGTAAATTGAGCGAGTAATTTTGTAAATGTATTTTTATCTTTCACAAGAATACGCTACATTTGCATCCACAACATACGGAGGGTGTAGCTCAGCTGGTTAGAGCGCCAGTTTGTGGCACTGGAGGCCGTGGGTTCGGATCCCATCACTCTCCCCTTTAAAAGCGAAACATGAAAAGTGTTTCGCTTTTTTATTTAACCTGCCACTACCCACAACTCCACGCATAGAAAAACTAACTATATTGATACATACACATCACGAAACATTCAACATTGATAAACCCATTTCATGCAGTATCTCACCCTATTTTCTACATGTAAATTCATTGTTTCTGATGCATGTCAATAAAAAATGTTCTCCATATCAATGCTGTCAGTTGTTTGTATGTGTTTATGAATTTTTATCGCATGAAACAGAATGAACCTATGACTAACCTTACCACTTGTGTTAAATCCATTTAGATTTATCTTGCGACGCCCACCATCCTCTGTATATATCATGTTCAGAATGCGCCCAAAACTGCTGAAATATAACGGAGAGTAAATATGTTTTACGCCGGCGGCCACAGTGTCCGCTAAAATTCCTCCCACACTGCTTTCAGAGAAATTATGCTGTGTCGTGGGCTTTTGGTCTCCAGCGCTGGTACAGACGCATGTTATCATTTGCTTATGACAGACACCTACTTACAAAAAGCTACTACAACATCAAATAATTAAGCATGCCTTATGGTTTGCTGGCAGAGTGAGTGAATTCGCATACAGTCAGAGTTAATCAGTTTTTTTGATTTTATTGGCAAACTGATTAACTTCACAACTTCCTTTTCAGAATGGATGATGTCTACAATGTTTTGTATTGATATAGAAAGAACCCCCCGCTCGAGGCTGAACGAAACAGATTTTTCAAGTCTGGAATTTGGAGCTGTATATTCAGATCATATGTTGGTGGCAGATTATATGGAAGGGCAGTGGCAAAAGCCAGTGATCACACCATTTCGCCATATCAGTATGAGTCCCGCTACATCAGTGTTGCACTACGGGCAAGCCGTATTTGAGGGTATGAAAGCCTTCAAAGCAGAAAATGGCGATATACTGATTTTCCGCCCCGATATGCACTTCAAAAGAATGAATGCTTCATGCCGCCGGCTTTGCATGCCGGAGATAACCCACGATCTATTCTTAGAGGGTTTGACAGAGTTAATCAAACTGGATAAAGACTGGATTCCTTCCGAGCATGGTTGCTCTCTGTACATACGTCCCTTCATGTATGCATCTGACGAATTCATCGGAGTGAAACCTTCCAAAACATATAAATTCATCATCTTCACGTCTCCTGTATCTGGCTACTATAAAGGCACCGTAAAAGTGATAGTTGAAACAGAATACGTACGCGCTGCCGAAGGAGGTATCGGATTTGCCAAAACCGGAGGTAACTATGCAGCCTCTCTGCTACCGGCAAAATTAGCCTATGAAAAAGGATACCACCAATTGTTGTGGACAGACAGCAAAGAACATAAATATTTTGAAGAATCCGGCACAATGAACCTGATGTTTATCATAAACGATACTATAATTACTCCCCCGCTGAGTTCATCTATTTTGGCCGGCGTCACGCGCGACAGTATAATAACTCTGGCAAAAGACATGGGAATTAACGTGGAAGAAAGAAAAATAAGTGTTGACGAAATTCATGAAGCCCTTGAACGCGGCATTCTGCAAGATGCTTTTGGAACCGGAACAGCCGCCACCATTACTCATATATCGGCTATAAACATCAAAGGCAAGGAATATCAATTACCAGAAGTATCAAGGCGAAAAATTTCAAACCAGTTGAACCAAACCTTGGTAGACATTAAACTAGGCAACATACCCGATAAATACGCTTGGAACTATAGAATAAAAGTTTGATGTCATCCTTTTGCCGTTCGTTTCATTACAAAAAATTTCAGCCTTGTTTTCTACTTCGTGCTGTCACTTGTTTGTGCACTCAACACTTTTATACATTAGCTCATTATGCTCTCGCAAGCTATATTAACTCTTACCAGCACGACGAAACATTATCTATGCAGTACAAAAAAATTTAATTGATACACCTAACTGCTTTCGAAATTACTATAAGCCACCTTTCTAAGATTGTACCATAAGAGAACTCTTATTAAATCCTGACTACAGCAGTTCCATTGCAGAAAACGATTTTAGATAGAGGTGTACTTCTGATTTTCCATTGTTGCATGATATGTCATTCATCATTATGAAATATCGTAAACACTTATTTGGCGTAGCTTACCGCACGCATTTCACGTATTACGGTAACTTTTATTTGTCCGGGATACTGCATTTTTTCTTCTATTGTTTTGGAAATTTCAAAAGACAGTAATCCGGCACGTTCATCGTTCACATTTTCAGCGTCTACCATTATGCGTAGTTCGCGTCCGGCTTGTATGGCAAAGCATTTGGTAACCCCGTCGAAAGACATAGCCAGTTGCTCCAGTTCTTTAAGCCGTTTCATATAAGATTCCATAACTTCCCGGCGAGCTCCCGGCCTTGCACCGGATATAGCATCACACACCTGAACGATGGGAGATATCATAGAGGTCATCTCTATTTCATCGTGATGAGCCCCTATGGCATTACATACTTCGGGGTGCTCTTTGTACTTTTTGGCAAGTTCCATACCGAGAATGGCATGCGGTAATTCAGGCTCATCAGGCGACACTTTACCGATGTCGTGCAGCAATCCGGCGCGTTTGGCGAGCTTAGCGTTCAGCCCCAGCTCTGATGCCATAGTGGCACACATCCTTGCCACCTCACGGGAGTGTTGAAGAAGATTTTGTCCGTACGAAGAACGGAAACGCATACGTCCAACAAGTTTTATAAGTTCCGGATGAAGCCCATGTATACCAAGCTCTATTACCGTGCGCTCGCCAATTTCAGCAATTTCCTCTTCAATATTTTTGAAAGTTTTGGCAACGACTTCCTCTATGCGTGCGGGATGTATGCGTCCGTCCTGTACGAGCCTGTGCAATGCCAGACGAGCCACCTCACGCCGCACGGGATCAAAGCCGGATATGATGATGGCTTCGGGAGTGTCGTCTACAATGATTTCTACACCTGTGGCAGCTTCAAGTGTACGTATATTGCGCCCTTCACGGCCTATGATCTTTCCTTTTATATCCTCATTTTCTATGTTGAATACGGATACACAGTTCTCTATAGCTTGTTCCGTAGCTGTGCGTTGTATGGTCTCTATGACGATTTTTTTAGCCTCTTTGGTGGCTGTAAGTTTGGCTTGTTCCATTATGTCTTTTACATAAGCGGAAGCCTTAGATTTAGCCTCCTCTTTGAGAGCTTCAATTAATTGATTACGCGCTTCCTGCAAAGAAAGATTGGCTATTTTTTCTAATTGTGATACCTGTTGCAAACGCAATTTTTCGAGTTCTTCTTTTTTTTTGTTTACAATTTCTATCTGCGCTTCCAAAGTTTCTTTCATGCTTTCCAGTTCGGCTTCTTTCCGGCTGTTTTGTTCGGCTAACTTTGCCACAACAGATTCTCTTTGCTTTACTTTGGCCTCGTTTTGCAAAATGATATTTTTCTTTTTGTTTACCTCCTCTTCAAATTCAGCCTTTAGCTTAAGGTACTTTTCCTTTGCTTCCAGCATTTTTTGCTGCTTTATTGATTCTGATTTCAGCTCGGCTTCTTTTTCAATGAGTTTTGCTTTCTCTAAAGCCTCTCTCTCAATTTTCTTAAACACTTTTTTCAGCAAGTAGCGCCCTATAACAATGCCCACGCCCATACCAAGCAATGCGGCAACAATGATAAATACGATTGAGTCCATTTTTGTACACCTTTCATGTTTATGAATTACAAAACAAGGGCATACACACGTACAAGTAAACGGAGGTTAGGAGATAACTGAACTTACCAACTTATCAAGTTCGATAATTTTTTGAACCCATGAATCTTGATTAGAAAATTCTTGTTTATCAGACAAATTCAGTCTTTCTACAAAACTATCAAAAGCAACCATGGCCAGCAGGTCTTGCTTATCTTCTACCCTGAATTTCTGTTTGAAGATGTCAATTTTTTCCTGCAACATTTTACCGGCGAGCATGACTTTTTCTAATTCCGGTTCACTAACCCGCATCGGATAATCTCTGTCAGCTATTTTTATTTTTATTGAAATATTGCCCATGGGCTGATGTGACTAACCTTATTCACTTAATTGTGTTATGCACTTGTCTATCTCTCTGATGTATTCATTTATTCTGAGTTTCAACTCAGAGATATCTGTCACTTTATCAGAGTTTGATATTGCAATCTTAGTCAAAATTTCTTTATTATGAAAATCTCCGGAAAAACCATCGCCTGCAGATTCGTATTCCTTTAAATTATTTTTCAGCCTTTCGATCTCCTGCATTTGTTCTTGAATTATCACTCTGAGATTTTCAATCTCCTTCTCATAGGTAGTTTGAATTTCGTTTGCAAAATTATCGTCTATAGATTTAATCATGTCATTTGTTTCATGTATCCCCTCAGGATTTGTCTCTTCTGTTTGCTTTGAAAGTTCCGATATGATGTATCTTTGCTCATCCACTATTTTTTTGAGTTGTAGTTTTTCTTCTTTTAGGATTTCTATTTCCTCCAACTTGAGTTCGAGGTTTTCGCGAGCTTCATACTGTGAGGAAAGTACATACAATTGTTTTTGCAACCTTTCTATTTCTTCACTCAATTCTAAGTTATCAGATTTCAGTTTGTAAATTTCATTTGCCATCTTTTTTGTTTCGGCCTCTGCTTCATCACTTCCTGACGGATTTTGAGGAGGATTTTGTAACAATTCCAAAAGTTTTTGATTTTCATTCAAAGCTGCGAGAAGCTCTTCTTTCAGTTGATTGTGTACTGAAATGAGTTGTTTTATTTTTTCCTCGAGAGCGGCCAGTGCCTTTTCGGCGGTAATCATAATTACTTAGCGCATTACCGAACTCAAAGTTAACAAATAAAGCAACCTGTATTAATTTTTTGTTAAAATATTATTCTATTGTAGATATTCTTTTGTTTCTAATGGCTTACTTTTGCTTTGCGATACTCGCTTTATGACACCGTTGTCCTGTATGAAAAATTTGGTGTCGGTAATTTCTGTTATACAGATGTTGTAATCCTGTGGCTCTTCAATTGAACCTTCACAGGAAAGTGATGTATCTGCACATATTATGTTGCCATCGTTACTTATTTTACAAAAGCCGTTGTTGCTGTTGTGAGATGGAGGATCCGCACCTGATGATATTTGCAACAACTTTAAAGTAGAAATAGCCTGGTTATTATCCATAGTGAATGTTGTGGCATACATATTGGTACCACTGTAAGAAGGGCAAGCCGGAAATGATTCATACACAAACCCCCACAATAGTATTTTGTACTTATTATATACTTTCAATGTATCAAACACAACAGCTTTGATGTTTTCTATATCTCCGGGACCTAAAGAATTTTTATACTCTTCTAGTTTATTAATTTTTTTCAAAGAATCCATTTTAAAAAATTGACTTAAATAATATTCATCTTGAAAATCTTTTAAAGTGGCAATGATTTTTTCCTGTATTTCCTGTGCAGAAAGTTCTTTTTGGCTTTTCAGATTAGAAGCGTCAAAATATGCTTCCTCGCAGCATGTTGCAGGATTGGTTTGCAGAGTATCTTGACTATTGTTAGCAGTGGCAATGGTATCAGAAGCCGCCTCATTTTTTTGAGCTTTTTGATTACAAGATGCCATAAAATACATCGCCACTACGATACAAGATACTTTAATGAATGTGCCTTTCATATGATGAAATGATATGCCTATTTTAGCGGTTAAACTAATCATTTTAATTTTGTATCAAAAGAAATACGCTGAAACTATTTAATAAAGAATTGTTATTACAGTATTATTAACTCTGCAAAATCCAAGATTTCCGCAACACACACCATAAATACGCAAAATTTTTAACTCCTACAATTATCTGCAATATACCGGCGAGATTGTTAACCAATGCTACATACCTGTCTCATGTTGTAGCACTTGAAACATCTCTGTTTTTGAATCCTTATGCTCAATTCAAATCGAGTTCCAATGTAGCACCCGGATTATAAGTCTCTTTCGAGGGGTTAGGTATGAATTTCATGGACAATATTTTGTGGGATGACAATTTATTTCCGACAGCTTTCCATCCACGCACCTCTATGAACTTGTCAAGTTCTACTTTTTCTATAGTATTAGTAAGATTTTTACTTTTCGCATAGTGTAATTCGACCACAGGCGAAGGTTCTGTGGTAACTAATTCTAATTTTGAGTCGGAAGATTCACTTATGAAAAGAAACTTTTTGCCAACGGTTTGTGTCTCTAGTTTAAAGCGTTTTACATAGTATGACGATGATTCGCCGTCGAAATAAACGGCTGTGATTACATGTTCCGGATTATATTTTTCAATGAGCAAAACGTCATTAGGTTCGTAGCGGTTAGTGAGTTCAAAACCTGTGAGCTCATAAGTACCATTTTTGTATATGGCCAAAATAAGGTCGTTGTTATGAAAAGTGCCTAAGTGCTTTCCTTTACCTTCGTTGTTGAGTCTTCCTATTGTGGAGTCGTAGAAAACGGATACTCCCCCCAATGTAGATTTTCCGGCAGCTTTGAGAGTAATTTTTTTTATGGGATATTTAGTGAGGATGTTTCCTTGTGAGTCGCGTCCTTTTATAGCAATGCTGGCAAAGTCAAAATCGAAGACTTTTATTTTTGCCGAACAAGACTGACTTAGTGTGACTGTAACAATCTCCGCTTCGCCATTGGGGTTTGCTGTGAGATAGTAGACCTTGCTACCTTTGGCGCCTTTGGTGAGGTCATATTCACGGTCGCGGGTGACGCCGAGTATCTGAAAACGTTTTACCATAGCTGCGCCGGCTGTTCCGTCCATATATATAAGGTTATACACCATGCGGTCGTCGCCTTTGCGAAATACGCCGATGTGTATTATGTCTTTTCCGGCAAATACTTTTTCACCAATTTTTTTCACTACACACTTACCTTCTTTGGTGATGACAATTATGTCGTCAATATCTGAACAATCGCATACGTATTCATCTTTTTTCATTCCGTATCCAAAAAATCCTTCGGCTCTGTTTACATATAATTTTTGATTGTTGGCGGCAACCGTCACAGCGGAAATATTGTCAAAAGTTCTTATTTCGGTTTTGCGCTCCTTGCCTTTTCCGTATTTTTTCATCAAACCTTCGTACCAACTTATGGTATATTCGGTCAGATTCGCGAGATGATGGTCTACCTGATTTATCTCTTCCTGCATTTGCTTCATAGCCTCATCCGCTTTTTTCAAATCAAAACGGGTGATGCTGCTCATAGGCTTTTCGATGAGTTTACGGTAATCTTCAGGAGTTATAGCTCTGTAAAATTGCTTGAAGTAGGGCTTAAAAAGCGTGTTCAGTACTTCGGTTACTTGCTCAAAACTTCCGGCATCTTCATAGTCTTTGTGTTTGTACATGCCTTTGCTGATAAATATTTTCAGCAGTGATCCGAAAAATATTTTTTCCATGAGTTCTTTTTTACGTATCTGCAACTCACGCCTGAGAAGTTCTTTGGTTTGTTCGGTGCAGGCTTTGAGTATGTCGGAAACACTGACGAAATGCGGCTTGTCGTTTATAATAACGCATGCATTGGTAGATATTGAAAGTTCGCAATCTGTAAAGGCGTATAAAGCATCTATAGTAATATCGGGGTCTGTGCCGGGTTGTAATTGTATTTCAATTTCAACCTCTTTGGCCGTATTGTCGGTTACTTTTTTGATTTTTATTTTTCCGGCATCACTGGCTTTTACTATTGAATCTATCAAAGCCGTGGTTGTGGTACCGTAAGGAATTTCAGTAATAAGAAGAGTTTTTTTGTCTTTTTCAATAATTCTGGCACGACATCTGATTCTTCCACCACGCTGGCCATCATTATACTGCGATACATCTATCATGCCTCCTGTAGAAAAATCAGGATAGAGCTCAAATTTTTTGTTTTTCAGATATGCAATGGAAGCCTGTATGAGTTCACAGAAATTGTGAGGCAATATTTTAGTGGATAATCCAACGGCGATACCTTCTACCCCTTGCGCCAATAGTAGTGGAAATTTCACCGGCAAAGTTACAGGTTCTCTCTTGCGGCCATCATATGATAATTGCCATTCAGTAGTATCATCATTAAAAACTACCTCCAGTGCAAATTTGGACAATCTTGCTTCTATATACCGTGGTGCGGCAGCACTATCGCCGGTGCGTACATCACCCCAGTTGCCTTGTGTGTCGAAAAGCAATTCTTTTTGTCCGAGGTTTATTATAGCCTCACTGATTGAGGCGTCGCCATGCGGATGATATTGCATCGTGGCACCGATAATGTTGGCCACTTTGTTAAAACGTCCGTCATCCATTTCTTTCATGGCGTGCATGATTCTTCTCTGCACCGGCTTAAATCCGTCTGATAGTGCAGGAACAGCCCGTTCCAGAATCACGTACGATGCATAATCCAAAAACCAGCTTTCATACAAGCCCGACACCGGAATTATATCGTGAATGTTATCTCCGTTTGTTCCGGATGTATTGTTTTGAGATGGTTCGTCCATGCTTTGTTCAAAATTCTTGTTATACAATTTGCCAAAATAAATAAATTCGCAAGTTGATTTATGTATTGTGGAAAAGTTTAAAATGAAATCAGCCCTATTAAAAATATTTTCCGGTAAAAAAAACACACAAATCGGTCTTATTGTGCTATGCGCAATCACCGCACTGTGTGCATGCTCTTCTCATCCTCACGTAGACGGTTTTGATAATCACATCTGGAAAAACGATCATTTGGGCTGTAATAGCCAAAGAGAAAAACATTACAACAAGTTATTGCAACAAAAGAAAAAGATAATCGGCATTCAAGAAAATACACTTTTACGTTGGTTGGGGCCACCCGATGCTAAAGATCTATACACACGCAACAAAAAATCATACATCTACTTCGTTTCGCCAGGTGAGCAATGCAATAATACAGACAAACCCGGGAAAAAAATCGTTTTCGAAATTTCTGCTCTGGGAAAAGTAAATATGGTCAGAGAAGAAATTATTTAACCTTAACTACATCACTTTGAATTCTTTTTCAACAAAATATTATGAATATCGAAACCTCAATAAAGCAACTCATTTCAGAGGCCTTACAAAAAATTTATGGTGTTGAGTTACCTCCTCATGATGTAACGTTGCAATATACAATTAAGGATTATGAGGGCGATTATACACTCACTACCTTTTCTTTTTCCAAAACTACCAAAACTGCGCCCGACAAAATCGCTCATCAAATCGGTGAATACATCCTATCACATTCTGACATTATAGAGAAATTCAACGTAGTGAAAGGGTTTTTAAATCTTTCTGTACATGCTGAACAATGGAAAGAATATTTTGTACAACAAATTTTATGTGATGATTTCGCAAGCTTTCCTCTCAAACAAGAAAAAGTGATGGTAGAATACTCTTCTCCCAACACGAACAAACCTTTACATCTTGGACATCTTCGCAATAACTTTCTTGGATGGTCTGTGGCTGAAATCTTAAAAACCTATGGGTTTTCCGTAATAAAAGCCAATCTTATCAACGACAGAGGTATCCATATATGCAAGTCTATGCTTGCCTATATGAAATACGGACATGGTGAAACTCCTGAAAGTAGCGGACTAAAAGGAGACCATTTAGTCGGTAAATATTATGTAGAATTTGACAAGCAGTATAGAACCATCAGCGAAGAGCTGAAAAGCAAAGGATGGAATGATGAGGATATTGAAAAAAAACATCCTTTGATTGTCGAAGCTCAAAACATGCTCCGTAAGTGGGAAGAAGGAGATAAGGAAGTAATAGAGCTTTGGAAAAAAATGAATAGTTGGGTGTATGATGGTTTTAATGAAACTTATAAAAAAACAGGAATTGATTTCGACAAAATTTATTATGAATCCGAAACCTATCTTGAAGGTAAAAAATGGGTAGAAGAGGGGCTCAAAAAAAATATTTTCTACAAAAAAGAGGATGGTTCCGTGTGGATAGATTTGACTCATGATGGGTTAGATCAAAAACTGCTCCTTCGTGCCGATGGCACATCTGTATATATTACTCAAGATATCGGTACAGCGGAGATAAAATATCGTGATTACGGGTGTACCAAATCAATATACGTAGTAGGCGATGAGCAGGAATATCATTTTAAAGTTTTGAAGTTGATCTTACAAAAAATGCAGCGCCCCTATGCAGAAGGGATATATCACCTGTCTTACGGAATGGTAGATTTACCAAGCGGCAAAATGAAATCGCGCGAAGGTACGGTAGTAGATGCCGATGACCTTATTGAAGAACTATTTCAAAAAGCAAAAGAGGAAACCGAAAAACACGGAAAAACCGATACATTTTCCGACCAAGAAGCAAATGAATTGTATCACATGCTGGCAATGGGTGCCTTGAAATATTTTCTGCTTAAGGTAGACCCCAAAAAACGAATGCTCTTCAATCCTGCTGAATCTGTAGACTTGCATGGGAATACCGGGCCTTTTATACAATACACTCATGCACGCATTTGCGCAATACGAAGGAAAGCAGAATCAGACAAATTGAATTACTCTTCAACTGCAATTTCAACATATACACGCTTACACAAAGCTGAAACTGAATTAATAAAATACCTCTCACGCTTTCCGGCTGCAATCGAAGAGGCAGCCCTTTCCTACTCTCCTTCTGTGATTGCTCAATATGTTTACGAATTGGCCAAAGAGTATAATCGTTTTTACACAGAGTTATCCATCTTTAATGCGGAAACCGCTGAGGCGGTAGCCTTCAGAGTTGCCCTATCGGTAGCTGCAGGTAATGTAATAAAAAAGGCGATGTATATGTTAGGCATTCGGGTACCTGAGAGAATGTAAAAGAAAATTATTTTTTTGTGATATACCTTCTTTTGATTATGCTTTCAATTACTCCGAACATAACAGGAGGATATGATTTGGCATCCCGACATTAGCAATTGGTGAAAGGTTACCATAGCGGCTGCCGGAAAATGTTTCATAACCGACACTTTCAGGTTAACTGCTATCGTGCCACAGCTGCTTACCATGCGGTTTTGCTCTTGATGAATGCTGTCAGTTCATTAGCCATTTTCTGATGACGTTTTACATTGGGGTGCCAGTCGCAGCCGTAATCGCCTTCGCCTTGCGGAGTTAAGAAATATGAGTATACTTTTTTGTCGCCAAGAACCTCCATTTTTTTAACACAAGCAGTGATGTAGTTCTTTATAGTAGTCCATGCTTTGTTTCCCGGAGGCCATGTGTCGCTCATCATGGGGCCGCTGATGCAGAATATATGAGCTTGGGGGTAGTAGTTGCGAATACGCTTTACAAAATTTAGGTACGTGTTGCAAAAAATAGTGGAGTCGGGATTTCCTTTTGCAAAATCGTTTGTACCCAGGTTTATCACAACCACATCGGGTTTCCATTTGTCGAAGTTCCATTTCGGAGAGGGCTCGTGAGGAAATATACGGTCATAAATGAGCGACATGGTTTCTTTTGTGCTTTCGTCATAGTTGCGATACATTCCTTTTCCTGAGTAGGCAACAGCCATATATTGGGCATTCAGAGCTCTGGCCGTAATGGCTCCGTAGGCCATGTAATTGTTTTCGGTTTCCGGACTGAAGGGACAATCTTTGGAATCACCCTCATTGCCATATCCGCAAGTGATGGAGTTACCTATAAATTCAATTTTTCTTTGAGGAATATTTTCCAGGGGAAGCAACGATTTTCCGCTTTCTATTTCTAATCCCAGAAACTCGCCATCTCCTACAAGCGCTTCTGTACGTTTGAATATGGTAACTTCGTGTATGCCATTGTTGAGTTTTCGCAGTTTATGTACTTCCTTTCCATCGTCCCAGGGTACAAGCTCAGGTGCTTGGTCATCAACGATGATGTAATAGTAATTTTTTTTGGGCTCGCCATTGGGCATATTGCCGTGGCTATAATTTCTCATTTTGATGTTGCACAGGGAGCCTTGAAACCGCGCTTTTATGGTAATGCCGGGATATGAAAATCTGGGAGCCTTGGGGTTGCTGAAATCAATTCGCCCTGAATAGTAAAAGTTCGGGTGGTCTGCGCTTATGAAGGTGGTTCCCTTTGTAGCTTTATTTACGGGCGAAGTACAAGTGTACAATGTAAAAGAAATAAATAGTAAGAATAAACTGTTTTTTTTCATGGGTACATTTGCAAGCTTATTTTACCAATATTATCCATTTGTTTTAAAATTTCCTTCTGACGTTGCAGCAACTCTTTCGAAGGATTTTTAGGGTTCCTTTTCAATGGATTTGGCAATGCAGCAGCCAAAAGTGCAGCCTGTTGCCGGGATACCTTGTCGGCACTTCGGTTGAAGTATTTGAGAGAGGCAGCTTCCACTCCATAATATCCGTCGCCGGTTTCAACAATATTTACATATACTTCTAAAATGCGCTCTTTGCTCCACAACAATTCAATAAGCAAAGTGAAATACACCTCTAAGGCCTTTCTGAACCACGAACGCTGTGGCCACAGGAAAAGATTTTTAGCTGTTTGCTGAGAGATGGTGCTAGCTCCCAAAATTCTCTTACGATTGGGTTTATTGTTGTTCTCATATGCGTTCTCTATAGATTCAAAGTCAAAACCGAAATGTTCGGTAAATCGTTGGTCTTCGGCAGCTATAAAAGCCAATGGTATGTGTGGTGATATATCTTTTAAATCTTTCCATTTTTTTTGTATGCGCACGCTTCGTCCGTCGTGCCACTGTTCTGCAGCTCTAATCAACATCAACCATGTAAATGGAGGGTTGATAAACCGAAGCAACACAACAGATAAGATAGAAACCGTCAGAAAAACTGCTGCAATTTTTTTTATGATTCGCAGTGCAGATTGTGCAAACTCTTTAGCCTGTTCTTTCAATGTATGATGAATTTTGGTAAAATTAATTACCTCTTTCAAAACCACCAACCATACATATATGTTTTGCAACTCCTCATGTAATGTTTTATCCCGATTCATATTGTGTGCATATAACGAAAGACTTCGGTGAGACTGATGTTCCATTACAACTGCACACCAACGTTGTAATTCACATTCGTATTTGATAGATTTGTTAGGTCATCAAAACACATTATAGCATTGTCAGTAGAAGTTAGGAATGTCACCAAGATATATGGTAAGCAATACGCCGTAAACAACATATCATTTGCGGCATATCCGGGGCAAATTGTCGGCTTCCTTGGCCCAAACGGTGCCGGTAAATCTACAACGATGAAAATGACTACATGCTATATACCTCCCACTTCCGGCACCATACAGGTTTGTGGTTTCGATGTACAGAAACATACCATGGAGGTAAAAAGAAAAGTTGGTTATCTTCCGGAGCATAACCCGTTGTACCTGGATATGTACGTGCATGAATATCTTCGCTTTGCCGCCGCCTTGAACGGTCTTAAAAAAAATGTCATATCCGCAAGGGTGAAAGAAGTTATTCATTTGGTAGGATTGGAGGTTGAGCAAAATAAGAAGATAGGAAAGCTCTCCAAAGGATACCGCCAGCGCGTAGGGCTGGCACAGGCCATCATTCACGACCCACAAGTACTGATATTAGATGAACCCACTACGGGACTTGACCCCAATCAGATACTTGAAATACGTGCCCTCATAAAAGAATTGGGCAAAGAAAAAACGGTGATACTTTCTACTCATATCATGCAAGAAGTTCAGGCTCTGTGTAGTCATGTTGTTATCATCAACAAAGGCAAAATTGTTGCAGACAGCAAAGTAGAAGAACTGAAAAAAAACATGCTTTCTGCAAAATTGTCCATAGAGTTTAGTACGGCAGTAGACATAGATAAAATTCAAGCTCTAAATGGCGTGAAATCTGTACTTGAATGCGGCGAAGGCAAATATGAAATAGAACATTCTGCTGAGTTGGATATCAGGCCTCTTTTGTTCAATCTGGCCTCTGCTCAGGGATGGACCTTGCTGGGAATGAAAAGCACAGAACATACAATGGAAGATATATTCAGAACCCTTACAGGTAAAAATTGACATCATGCGCACATTGGTTAGTACCATACAAGTAACACTCTACACTTTCACGTGGCTATTGTCGTCTGCCGGTCTATCGCCCAATGATTCCATAGGTGTCGAGAAAAAAGATGGTAAGTGGTATGTGTTGCACAAAGTAGAACCTAAAGAGACTCTGTATTCCATTTCGAAAAAGTATTCCGTCAAACCTGATGATATAAAGCTTGCGAATCCGGAGCTAAGCGAAAAACTGCAAATAGGACAAGTGTTGAGAGTGCCCTATAATAAACTGTCCGCAATCCCATCGAAAGCTGAAAATATCAGTGCCTCTACCAAAATACATGTAGTGCAAAAAAAAGAAACACTCTACTCCATAGCTAAAAAATACAAAGTAAGTATTGAAGACATAAAAAAAATAAACAACCTCAACGATGCTGTAATTGCCGAAGGACAGATACTGAACCTGCCTGAAAATGCAGAGATGAGAAAAGTGTCTACGCAAACCATATTGCCTGAAAATGTGATGAACACCTCGGACAAAAAACATTTAGTGCTACCCAAGGAAACCTTATATGGTATTTGCAAGAAATACAACCTGTCTATAGACCAGATAAAACAAGCCAATCCTCAACTACAAGAAGGTTTGAGAGAAGGTATGGTATTAGTCATACCCGACAAGGAACCCGAAAAAAAAACAGATCCGGTACCGCAGAAAAAAAACGACCCTGATGAAGTAGCCGTGTCTGTGGAGGAAGACGAGGAGGAAGTAACTCCGGTATATAAACCCCGCACCGAGGTAAAAATGATACATGAAAAAGGTATAGCCCTGCTCATGGACAGCAAATCAGAATTACCCAGGTTTCAGGCATTACATCGCACCGCATCGTACGGCACCATAATCATGGTGAAAAATAATGAAAATGACCAACAGGTATTCGTTCGTGTGGTGGGCAAATTAGAGGGAGAAGACAACAAGGTAATTATTAAGATATCTAAAAAGGCTTTTGAACGCTTGCAAGGTAAGGAAGATAAAATGTCTGTGACGATAGCCTACATACCTTGAATAGTTTTTATACGGTCAATTTTTCCGGTGGCTGTGGTTGCCATCTCATTTACATATTTTATTTTCTTCGGCACTTCATATGGGGTCAAAAATTCTTTGCACTTTTGCAGCAAGTACTCCTCATCTATATCACCCTTCGTTCCTTCTATGCATAGAGTTACTGCTGTGCCCAGTCGCTCGTCGGCTGTGCCACAAACAAAAAAGCGATGAGAAATTTTCGCAGAGAGAAAAATTTCTTCAATTACTTTCTCAACTTTTTCAGGCTGCACTTTTATGCCTCCTGAATTTATGGTGTTATCGTATCGCCCCAACCATCGGAATTGTTTATCGTTGATGAGCTCAACTATGTCATTGGTGACTATGATTTCATCATTCGTTACATCGCCTCTTATGACCAGGCAACTTCTTTCATCGCGGCTCACCTGTATATTGTCCATTATGGTAAATGCATTCGAAATATCGTGCTTGCTTATTTTTTTCAAAGCTATGTGAGAGCATGTTTCCGTCATACCGTAGGATTCATAAATGGGTAACGACGATTTTTTGCAAAGCTCCCGCAAAGCATTAGACAAAGGAGCTCCTCCTACTAATATGCCTTTTATGCTTTTTACTGTCATTGAGTCGCCTTCTTGTTCATATCGCAGTATTGCCGGCAACTGAAGAGGAACAACTGCAGTAAAGTTAAAAACTCTTTGTTTCAGATATGTGTAAATATCAGAAGCAGGAGGCACACAGATAGCTGCAGCGCCACACTCCATGGCACGTATCAACATCATTCTGCCGGCTATATATGCCGTATTTAATACACACAACAATACATCACTGCTTGTGAGGCCAAAATATTTGATGGTCTTATGCGCACTGCAAATCAACTGTGTGCGATTGAGCCTGATTTCCTTTGGCTCACCGGTAGATCCGGAAGTTTTTGTAATAAGCGTATCAAGGCCGTTCAGCCATAAATGGCAAAAATCATAACAAGCCTTTGAGTATGAACTCAAATTCTCTTCTGAAATTTTGTTCTGCTTAATGTATGAATACTCAAAACGATTTTCTTCCACCCATAAATAGCTCATGACGCAACAATAGATTATCCTAATACATATACGTTTCTCTCAAGAACCAAATTACTTCAAAAATCGCATACATTTCTAACTTCTTATTTATATCAACATGATTGTTCATCATGCCATTGGAAGGAAAGTCTTTAAAGTTTTGCGTGTTTGAGCAATACGAGTGTGTAATTTACGATTGTTCGATGGTATTGCTTAAGTATTTATCACCAAAAATGTGTATGGATTGTAGTTGTTTTACAAACGCGATACTTTTTTATTTGTTACATACTTGCATGAATGGGAACGGAGCGAAGGCGTAGCCGTAGCGAAGTTCCCATTCATGCTTCCCATTTAAA
>JANWYS010000046.1 GCA_025054875.1 Cytophagaceae bacterium
TTGCAGGCCATGGCTCCCATCCCTCGCGCAGGTACTATCGAAATTTTTCAGTTTACCCCACTTTATACAGTTGAGTCGTTGCTGTGAGAACCTCAGAGAGTTGTTTCTGATACATAACAAAAGAAAATACTACTGCCAACCTATTCACCAAAAGGGATTTCTGTTGCTTTTCGAGTCTAAAATTTTTTCTGCTGTAGTAAACAGGATAAAAGTGTGTTAACACTTTGTCCATGATGGAATTGATAGAGATGGTCAATCTTCTGTTAATAATATACTTTTCAAATCAGCTTCTGAATAGAAAATAGATTTCAGAGTCTTATTATCAGCGGTGCGATATATCAGATATTTCCCGTCGCTTTCTTTGTAATATGCTTGTACTCCCTTTGTGTGGAGATAGTATTGTACGGTTTGCTCGGCTTCTTCAAGGGTGTTGCAGGCTTTGCTCATATTTGAACGCTGAACTTCTTCAAACAGGGCCGCAAATTTTTCTCCCAGGCCAAACTCAAGAATTGCTCCGGCCAACACATATTGTATATCACAAAGTGCATCGGCTACAGCGGTTATATCTTTAGCCTGAATAGCATGCTCAAGTTCTTTGAGCTCTTCACTGATAAGCGATACACGTAAGGCACATCTTTTTTCATCAGGAATGGCAGGTTGGTCTAATATGGGATGATGAAAAGTCTGGTGAAACTCAGCCACCATATTGAGTGAATCGGGGGTTTTCATTTTTGATTTAATATTTTTCTTCATATTTGAATTTTCCATTTTTATAAATTTTCCAAACGCCGGATTTTTTATCATCAAGGAAATCACCTTGCTGCCATACTCTGCCTTTCTTGTCGTAAAGAGTGGCAGGCCCTTTTTTCTTTCCGTATACATATAAAGCTTTCATTTCTATGATTCCTTTTGGTGAATAAAAACACCAAAGTCCATGAGGGTCGCCAAGCTGATAATTTCCGAAGTTTTTTATTTTGCCATTCTCATGATAAGTGTACCACATTCCCTCATAGAGGCCGTTTCGATATACTCCTTTTCTTTTGAGCGCTCCATTCGGGTAGTAGTAAAAAGCGGAGTCTTCTTGCATGCCGTTTTTCCAATTTTCCTTAGAGGCAATATTACCTTTTTCATCATAGTAAACAGCTGTACCATTGAGCAGACCTGCTGTGTAATGTTCTTCAGCTATAAGTGTTCCTTTTAAGTCGAAATATTCCCATCTGCCCTCTTTCAACCCGTTCAGGCAAGAACCTTTTGCTTTGAGCTTACCATTGGCATAAAATTCTTCCTTTTCACATTGTGCATAAACAGAGCACGCTATAATGCAGAGTGTAAGCAGAGGTAAAAAATATTTATTCATACCACTCAGTTTTTTGCAGCACACCTTGGTCATAAAATTTCCACTGTCCGGTCAGTTCATCATCTTCATATTGACCTTCGGCTTCGAGTTTTCCGGTATCGAAGTAGTATTTCCATTCGCCTTGCCTTAGGCCTTCACGCATGTTTCCGGTGCCACTGAGTTGCCCATTGGGATGATAGTATTTCCACAGTCCATCCGGCAAGCCGTCTTTCAGAGGTCCCTCTGCAGATATTCTTCCGTTGTCATAAAAATTTTTTAAAATGCCATTTCCGTTTACGATGTTAGGCTTATAGATCACCTTGCCTAACTTGTTTGTAATGGGTGATACGGATTTTAGTTTACCTTTGTCCCACGTTTCCTCACACATGAGTACACCGTTGTCCCAGTAATTTTTCCATATCCCGTCTTCCATGCCCATAACGTACATTCCTTCAGAAGCAAGTTGACCGTTAGGATGATATTCTTTCCACAGGCCATTTTCCATTCCTGAAACGAAAGCTCCCTCCATAAATTTATTGCCGTTTTCGTAATACATGTTCCAGTACCCTTCTTCCAGGCCGTTCAGGAATGAACCTTTCATGGAAAGTTTACCGTTGCTATGATAGCTGACCCACTCTCCTTCTTTCAATCCCTGGTTGTAAACGCCTTCAGAAGCGAGGTTTCCGTTTTCATAATATTCTACCCAGTTGCCTTGTTGTTTGCCAAATTCGTAGTAGCCGGTAGCAGCCAGAGAATCGTTGTCGTAGTATTCAATCCAGAGACCTTCTTTTACGCCGTTTACATAATAGCCTTCACTAAGCACAGCGCCGTTGGGGTGGTATTCTATCCACAGGCTGTCTTCTACGCCGTCTTTGTAATAACCGATTACGGAAATGGCATTGTCGTCTTTGTAGTATTCAACATATGGTCCGTTTTCTAACCCGTTTACGTAGTAGGTTTCTGATGCTAATGCTCCATTGGGGTGATATTCTTTCAGTAAGCCTTCTTGCTTACCGTTTTTAAATTGCATTTCAGATTTAATTGTTCCGTCTATGTAGTAAGATTTAGCCGGGCCGTTTTCTACGCTGTCCGCATAATTCACCTCACCCATCAATTTACCATTAGGATAGTAATAAAATCTTTTACCGTTTCCGTTCGTTATATTTCCAGCATCGAGAGCTAAACCTTTTTCATCGAAAAAACTAAGCACAGATACGAGTTTGTCATTCGCCCATAACTCAACGGATTTCACTTGTCCGTTTTCGTAGTAGTAGGTAGCCTCGCCATGAAATTTTCCGTTTTTATAGTTAAACACTGATTGCAGTTTTCCATTTTGGAAATATGATTCTGAAGTCAAAGGTTCTCCGTTTTTAAACGTTCTTTTCAGCGCAAGTTGCCCGTTTTGGTAGTATTCGAGCCACTCGCCTTCTTCTTTGCCGTTTATGTAGGTCACTGTGCGTTGCAGCTTGCCGTTGCGGTAGTATTTTTTACTTACCCCTTCAGGTAAATCGTTTTTATATGTTGTCTCTGTATAAAGGTTACCGTTGTCATAATAATCTTTCCATGTGCCTTCACGTTTACCGATTTTATAGTTGCCGACAATTTTTTCTCTTCCATTCGGATAATATTCTTTCCACATACCATTTTTTTGATCTTCCACAAAGTAACCCTCTATTTCCTTTTGTCCATTGCTGAAATATTCGTAATAAGGTCCGTTTCTTTTGCCATCGGCGAAAGTAGTTTTTAACTTTATTTTACCGTCTTCATAGTATTCTGTCCACTCGCCATGTTCTTTCCCATTTCTGAATTGAGCTTCTATGGTAGTTTTTCCATTTGGTGAAAACACTTTGTATAAGCCATTTTCCTGGTCAGCTCTAAAATAAATCTCAGAGGTTAATTGTCCTGTTTTTGAATAATACTTCCAAATACCATCTTTTTTCCCTTCGAGCAGATTACCTTCAGCTTTTAATTTCCCATCTTCATAAAATTCTTTAAAAGGCTGTTGCGCAGCAGTATTGAAGAAGATGGTTAAAGCAATAAAAACAAATATAATGCAGTGTTTCATCATACAGAGGCAGAAGATTAAAGATTCAATATAAAAAACAACTTAACTATAAAAAAATTACTTCATCATAAAAACTTTTTAACTCAGATTACGCATGACCAAAACGGGGCTCAGGTTCGTTGCTAAAACAGGTATGAGTTTAATTGACAAATGATTACCGGGTAGTTTTTTCCTTGAAATATTTGGGCAAACTGCCGCTTTTTGGGCGGCGGCCGGGCCTTCGCGGCTCGCTCTTTTTTGTCTCGCTGAAGGTTCCACAAAAAAGGAGCTCAGACAGACCGCTCAGTCCCTTTTGCGGACTACTTCGGAGGTTTATATTTCCTTATGAAGCTGAAAAATATCGAGAGGACTTGCGCGAGGGATGGGAGCCATGGCCTGCAAGGCCAGTGCGGAGCTTCAGCGGAGCACCGAAGCGATAGCGGAGTGGCGGACAGCCCGGCCCCACAGGGGCGCGCCCAACATAAAAAAATATTTCATAAAAATTTTTCACCATTGCAGATTTCGAGTCTAAGCATATCGGGAATTTTTATGAAATTCATTAAATTTCTAAACTGTTAAAAAATTGTTCAGCAAACCTAAAACTCATAAACCTTGGACAAGAGATACAAATTCAAAGACCTGAAAGTATTTTCATCTACAGAAAGCATGATGGGTAATACCCGCAGATACAGAACTGTGTTTGAAAATAAAGAAACCACCTACATATATGCAGAGCTCAGTTTCTATAACAAACTATTTGATGAGGAAGACTGGAGTGCAAAGGTTACACTAAAGGCATATCAACTAAAAAAAGAAGGCCGTGAGGAGCTGTGTAAGCTGGATAAGGATGTCACTGTTACGAAAGATAAAAATATCGTGACGGTGCGCGAAGGTTGGGGTAATGATGATCCGGGAGCTTATTGGCATCGTGGAGACTATGAATGGGAAGCGTACATAGATGATGTATTTGTTGGTAAACAGAAATTCTATGTTGAAAGCGGAGGTTTGGTTACGGATACTTCAAACCCATATTTCAATTTGAAATCCATAAAATTATACGAAGGGCCTAACGAAGGAGTAAGTAAAGAAAGCAGAAAATACCTTACGAAATTCAATGCTGCTGAAACCCGATTCCTGTGGGTTGAGATTGTAATAGAAAATTTACAGACTCAATCCTGGTACTGCGAACTTTTTATTAACTACTACAATGATGCAGGACAACTCAAAGGTGGAACATCAGAAATAAAATATGTAGCTTCTACTGATAAGGAAGTAACCATCTTGACGGGATGGGGCTCCAGCACGAAAGGTACCTGGTTCAACGATAAATACCGCCTGGAAATAACTTTCATGGATCATCTGGTAGCTGTTGTACCTTTTGAAATGGCAAATGAATTTGTAGAGGGCGAATCTCCTTTGTATTCCTCATCAGAAAAGGTATTTACAATAAAAAATGTATCATCCGATTCAACCCGACAAGAAACATTAGACGATGTGTTGAGAAGCCTCAATGAAATGATAGGCTTGACAAACGTAAAAAACAAAATCAACGATTATACCAGTTATCTTAAATTCCTAAAAGTAAGAAGAGAACAAGGCTTTGAAGAGCCTGGAAAAATATCTTTGCATGCCGTCTTTACCGGAAATCCCGGTACGGGGAAAACCACAGTAGCCAAAATGCTGGGAGCTATATATCACAAAATGGGTTTGCTGAGCAAGGGTAAAGTACTGGAAGTTGGGCGTGCCGAACTGGTAGGAAAATTTATCGGGCAAACGGCGCCTCAAACCAAAGAAATCATAGATAAAGCAAGAGGAGGCATTTTATTTATTGACGAAGCTTACTCACTCATGCGCGAAGGAGATGCCGGAAACGATTTCGGACAAGAAGTAATCGAAGTATTGATAAAAGAAATGTCCGATGGTAGAGGCGACTTAGCTGTGATATTAGCGGGATATCCCAAAGAAATGAACCATCTGCTCAACGCTAACCCGGGATTAAAATCCAGATTTAACCTGTACTTCGAGTTTGAAGATTACCTGCCACAGGAACTTATGGAAATAGCCCGCTATGCGACACGCAAAAAAGGAGTCGTATTCTCTCCCGAATCAGAAAGCTTCATGTTTGAAAAACTGACCGAAGCCTACCGAAACCGTGATCGTACATTTGGAAATGCAAGAATGGTAAACTCCTGGGTTGATGAAGCAAAAATGAATATGGGACTCAGAATAATGCGTACAAAAGATGACCTTGACAAAATAAGTCCTGAAGAATTAAAAACCATACAGCTCGAAGACGTAAAAGCCATATTCAAAACCACCAACCGTGAATTACCCGATATTCGCATTGATGAGGCTCTGCTCTCCGAATCGTTGAATGAACTCAACAAACTCATCGGAATGGAGTCTGTGAAAGAAGAAGTACATGAGATAGTAAAACTGGTGCGCTTCTATCGAGAAACCGGCAAAAATGTGCTGAACAAATTTTCATTGCATACAGTGTTTACCGGCAATCCGGGAACAGGGAAAACCACCGTGGCTCGCATAATTGCCAAAATATATAAAGCTCTTGGTATACTCGAACGAGGACACATCGTAGAAGTAGACCGGCAAGGACTGGTAGCCGGATATGTAGGACAAACGGCCATCAAAACCATGGATGTTATAGAGCGTGCGTTGGGCGGTGTTCTGTTTATAGATGAAGCGTATGCTCTCTCACAAGCCGGTGAAAACGACTTCGGCCGCGAAGCCATCGAAACATTGCTGAAGCAAATGGAAGACCGCCGTGGTCACTTTATCGTCATAGTTGCCGGATATACCGATAACATGGCACATTTCCTCGAAACTAATCCAGGCCTTAAATCCAGGTTTGATAAAACCATATTCTTCCCCGATTACTCCACCGAGGAATTGTACACTATTGCCATATCTATGCTCGCTCAGGAAGGCCTCACTCCAGACCATGCCGCAGCTGAACATCTGAAAAAATACCTCGAAATTCTCTACTCCAAAAGAGACAAATTTTTTGGTAATGCACGTTCAGTGCGGAAAGTAGTGAAAGAAGCCGTAAAAGAGCAACATTTGCGTATGGCTTCTCTTACTCCGGATCAGAGAACGCAAGAAGCCCTCAGTACCCTCACGCTCGAAGACCTTAAAGACTTTAAACTCGACAGTTCAGAGTATGAGTATACCAAACGTATAGGCTTCAGAATTTATAAGTAGCCCTGCTTTTGATCATATCAAGCCATGAAATAGCTAAAAAATACCTGCACACCACTGCCATCATACACTCGCATTGATGTAATCTTTTCTTTATTTTAAAAATTCATTTCTATCATGCCCTTCCGGCTTTTGCATATGCGGTATACAGAAATTTAAACAATTTGTTTTGTCAACTTACAGTGAAGCACAAAAATGTATCAGGCTGGCAGCCGGGTTCATATCTTGGTTTCGCTGAAGGCCCCACAAAAAAGGAGCTCAAACAGATCGATCAGTCCCTTTTGCAGGCAACTTCGGAGGTTTACATATCCTTATGAACCTGAAAAAATTCGAAAGAACTTGCGCGAGGGATGGTAGCCATGGCCTGCAAGGCCAGTGCGGAGCTTTAGCGGAGCACCGGAGCGATAGCGGAGTGGCGGACAGCCCGGCCCCGCAGGGGCGCGCCCTAAAATAAAAACATTTCACTACATTTTCTGCTAATGTACAATCTGTTATTTCATAATAGCCTAAAAAAAATTTTTTTCTGAAATGAATAAAATACTATTAAATGAAATGGGGATAAAACTTTAATTACAAGAACTTTAAAAAAATTATTTAAAATTAATCTAAATAATATTTGCATTTAAACTTTCCTGAATTATTTTTGTATTCATAATTAAATTAAGTCTAAATAATTATAACTATGAAAATCACATCAGCATTGACTCCCTTACTCTTCTCGCTATTACTGGCAAGCTCTTGCAAGAAAAATTACGTGTGCAAAGGCACAGACATCAGCGGAGAAAAGACTCACAATTGCAATTATTGCAGCAAAAAACAAAAAGAAAAGTACATAAAAGAATTGCAAGATGCCGGATGGCAAAATGTATCATGCGAAGAAAAATAAAACTAACCTTAAACTAATTACACTATGAATAACTACAAAATTATACTCACCATAGGCTTATGCACAAGCCTTATAATATCTTGTAAAAAGAAAGCTACCGACCCCATAACTGAAGCTAAAAATTACAGCGTGCCTACAACCTATGAAGACTTTGACAACGTAGATTACAGCGGACAAACCATACGCCTCGACATGCTCAAAGAACTTACCGATACCATGAAAAAAGGTAACACCATTGGAGTCAGAGTAAGTGCTACACGTCTCAAGAATATGTATGCCAACACTGGTAATCCTTTCGGAAACAATACATTAAACACTTCCGGAAAAAAAATGAAAGATAAAACCTTTCCTGCTGACCAAGCTATGTTTGAAAGTTATATGGACAGCATAGCCATGGTAAGCATGTCTAACACCGCCGGCTCAAATGGTGTACCGGGTGTGGTTGGAACAGGCAGCACCAAATACCTTTGCAACAAAGATGGTATAGAATATACACAACTTATTGAAAAAGGTTTGTTAGGGGCTATGATTTACTATCAAATAACCTCCGTATATCTGAGTGAAGACAAAATAGGTCCTCAGGTAAGCAAAGCCGACCGTCAACACCATTGGGATGAAGCCTTCGGTTACTTTGGTGTACCTAAAGACTTCCCATCAAACACCTCAGGTATACGTTTCATTGGCAAATATTGTAACGACAGAAATCCACTGTTGGGATGTAATGAAAAAATCATGAATGCCTACCTGAAAGGCAGAGCGGCCATTAACAACGATGATGATGTGACTCGCAGGGCACAAGTTGCGATAATACGTGACGAACTGGAAAGAGTGATTGCCGCCACAGCACTTCAATATCTGAACAAAGCCAAAGCCAACATCACAGACAATGCAGTGAGAAACCATGCCTTGTCCGAATATCTGGCCTTCTTGAGAGCTCTCAAGTATAATCCTACACGAAAAATTACTGATGCTCAAATATCAGAAATAGAAAATTATGTAGGTTACAACTTCTATAACGTCACTACTTCGGGGCTTGACAATGCCAGAAACAAACTCAGCTCTATATATGGCTTTGATAACATTAAAGATCAACTCAGAGTGGATATTACAGACTAAAACAATTTCAAATTAAAAAGCCTGATGTTGAAATCTGTATTCATACACATGTTTGGTTATTTGGTTATCTTTGTTGTTTCATATATACTCCCGGCTCTCCCCAAGCCGGGGGTATTTTAAAAATTAAGATGTTAAAATCATGAAATCGAAAATAATTCTACTGTTAGTAGTAATGATTGCATGCATTAATGCTGCATGCAAAAAGAAAAAAAAAGAAAATCCTGATGCCGAATTTGACCGCGCTGCTCTTCTGACAAACGTTAGGGATAATATCATACTACCTCAGTATGGCGATTTCGTATCCAGGTTATCCGAATTACAAACAGCAGCTACCTCCTTCACCTCTTCTGCAAACATTACTTCTCTGGAAAATCTTCAAACTAAATTTAAAAATGCATATCTGGCATGGCAAAAAGTTTCAGCCTTTGAGTTCGGGCCTGCCGAGCAAAGCATTTTACGTATGAACATGAATTCTTTTCCGACAGATACTAATCAAATTCGTTCTAACATAAACTCCGGAAGTTACAACCTAAATGCCGCCTCCAACATCAGAGCAAAAGGTTTCCCTGCTCTGGATTACCTCTTGTTCAGCAAGCCTGTAAATGCCATCCTTGATTCGTTTACTATTTCATCTAAATCTACAAACAGAAAAAACCTGCTCAACAACATTATTGCCGACATGCTCTCCAATGCACAAACTGTAAACAATAAGTGGAACAACGAGTATAAAAATACTTTCACTTCCAATACCGGCACAGACATCGGCAGTTCCATAAGTTTACTGGTAAACCAACTTTCGTTCGAATGCGAGATGGTACGGCGCGAACGCATAGGAAATGCATTGGGATATCAGGGAATCGTGAATACCAACATCACTAACCCTTGGTTGGTAGAGGCTTATTACAGCAATTATTCCAAACCATTGATTCTTGAAAACTTACACAACCTCAAAAACATCTATTCCGGAAAAAACGGACAAGGGTTTGACGATTACCTTAACCACATCAATGCTGACTATAATGGACAACCTTTGGCCAATGTAATTATGAATCAGTTTGATATTGCTATAAATGCCGTAAATCAAATAACCCCTGACCTCAAGACTGCACTCCATAATAACAAACCTTCAGTAGATGCCGCATTTCTTGAAGTTAAAAAACTTGTCGTGCTCATAAAAATAGATATGACTTCACAACTCGGGCTCATAATAAGCTATCAGGATGGCGATGGCGATTAAAATAAATAACATCATTCGTATACCAAATGCTATCTTAACTTTTTGTAACAACACACAACCCATATACACCTTAGTATACTTTCGCATAGCATTTGGCCTTTTGATGTGTGCTTCTGTATTGCGATTCATGCTTAAAGGGTGGGTTTATGACCTTTACATAAAACCATCCTTTTTCTTCACCTATCAGGGCTTTGATTGGATAGTGCCCTTTTCTCCTACAGTTATGTATGCAGCTTTCGTTTTGCTTGCTATTACATCTTTGTTCATTGCTTTGGGATTATTTTACCGTATATCATCCACTCTCTTCTTTTTGCTTTTTACCTACATTGAACTCATAGATAAGTCTAATTATCTGAATCATTATTATTTTATTTCGCTAATTGCCTTTCTCATGTGCTGGGTTCCGGCAAACCGCTATTTTTCTGTTGACGCGTACATAAAGCCTTATATAAAAAGCAACGTGGTACCCAACTGGACAGTAGGCATTCTTAAACTACAAATCATTATTGTGTATTTTTTTGCCGGCGTTGCAAAACTGAATTACGATTGGCTCATACTTGCCATGCCCCTAAAAATTTGGTTGCCCGCAAAATATGATGTACCTCTGCTTGGGCAGTTACTGGATAGCGAATGGGTAGCCTACGCTTTTTCATGGGCAGGTATGCTGTTTGATATCAGCATACCATTTTTTCTTATCATCAACACTACGCGACTGCCCGCATACATGTTGGTCATAATATTTCATACCCTCACCGCATTACTCTTTCCCGTCATAGGAATGTTTCCGTTTATTATGATATTTGCAGCCTCCATATTTTTGCCTTCCCATATGCACAAAAAAGTGATAGTGACGCTAGAAAATTTTTTTTCATTCATATTTTCTCAAAAATCATACGTCAGAACGACTGTTCAAAAAACATATCAGCCAGCTCCACAATACATCTCCATATTTTTTACTCTTTATTTTTTAGTGCAAATTATGCTGCCCTTTCGCTATCTGCTCTACAAAGGCCCTCTCTTTTGGACAGAAGAAGGCTATAGATTTTCATGGAGAGTGATGCTCATGGAAAAAGCCGGATACATCACTTTCAGCGTAAGTGACAGCCTTACAAAACACACTGTTGAGATAATCAATTCTGACTTTCTTACTCCACAACAGGAAAAAATGATGAGCACACAACCTGATATGATTTTACAATTTGCCCACCATCTGAAAAATGTGTATCAGAAAAAAAATTTTTACAATCCAATTGTTCGGGCAGAGTCCTACATAAGCATAAACGGAAGAGGTTCTCAATTATATGTGAATCCGAATGTGAACCTGGCTTCCATATCTGAATGCACGCCACGAAGTAAGTGGCTACTACCTTTTGAAGAAAAAATAACGAATGGAAAATATTAAGCTGCTGTTTTGTATTTATTGTATTTTACTATTCAGCTGCTTGTATGATAATACCATACAAGCTCAGGTTGCTACTATAAAAGGAACAGTGGCCGACTCTACGGACAGCACAGGTATACCGAACTATACAGTATATCTTAAAGGCACACATTTCCGTACCATCACCAACAAAGAAGGA
Organism: Cytophagaceae bacterium; assembly: GCA_025054875.1. Lineage (GTDB taxonomy): Bacteria > Bacteroidota > Bacteroidia > Cytophagales > Cytophagaceae > JANWYS01. Next base: position 11,416 of record JANWYS010000046.1, read on the forward strand.
CAGTTTTATTTGCAAAATATTCCCTTCGGCCGCTATGTTGTGGTGCTTCATACGTCGGGATGTCCGAGAAAAGAAATTCCCATAACTGTTGATACCACAGAATTAATTTTTACACCTCTGTATGTAAACACTCCTGTCCGACAGGTTGAAGATGTAATGATAGATCTGGAAAATACCGCTGCCGGCCGTGACCGTTTAAAGTCAATAGAGGGAACGGCAATTTATGAGGGAAAGAAGACCGAAGTAATACAAATGAAAAAGGTGGATGCCAACGTAGCCACAAACAACAGCAGGCAAATATACGCCAAAGTGCCGGGCATAAACATTTGGGAAAGCGATGCTGCGGGGCTTCAGCTTGGCATAGGCGCACGCGGCCTTGACCCTAATCGCACTTCTAACTTCAACACGCGCCAAAACGGATACGATATGAGTGCCGATGCTTTGGGATATCCCGATGCCTATTACATTCCACCTGCCGAAGCGGTGGAGAAAATTGAAGTAGTACGCGGGGCTGCTTCTCTGCAATATGGCCCGCAATTCGGCGGAATGATTAATTATGTTCTGAATAGAGGCCCTCTGGACAAAAAAATTGAATTCACTAACAACAACACCATCGGATCATTCGGATTGTTTTATACCTTCAACAGTATTGGTGGTACATTGGGAAAACTCAACTACTATTCCTTCTATCAATATAAAACCGGCAAAGGATGGAGACCTAATACTCAATTCGACAATCACACAACTGTAACTTCTTTACGTTATCAACTCACTAAAAAAATCAGCATTACTTCCGATCTGACTTATTCATACTACCTGAACCAACAGCCCGGCGGCCTCACCGATTCTCAGTTTGAAAAAGACCCCTCCGTATCGTTGCGCGAACGTAATTGGTTTACTACCACCTGGCGCATCGCCTCTCTTAGCTTAGACTATATCATAAACGACAACAACCGCATCAACCTGCGTAACTGGGGTTTTTTGGGAAATCGTATAGCTCTTGGTTTTTTGGGTAACATAAATCGCATTGATATACCTACCAACAACCGCGATATGATTTGGGACGACTACAAAAACCTCGGCAGCGAAGGACGATTTTTAACCAAATACCGTTTACTCAGCTCAAAAAAATCTTCATGGCTCATTGGATACAGGATATACAGAGGCCATGCTCAAAAGCGGCAGGGAAATGCCAACAACAAAACCGGACCGGATTTTTACTTTCTTAATCCTGACCGACTCGAAGGTTCAGACTACAGATTTCCGGGGTTAAACTTCTCATTGTTTTCAGAAAATATTTTTTATCTCAGCGACCAACTTACCATTACACCAGGTATTCGTTATGAATTCCTGCATACAGAAGCTAATGGATATTTCAGGCAATCTTTCTCTAATATTTTTGACACCTTACGAAAAGATGAAAGCCGCCAACGTACAAGGCAACTGTACCTGCTCGGATTAGGGTTAAGCTGGAAGCACCATAAAAATCTCGATCTTTACTTTAACATATCACAAAATTTCAGAGGTATAACCTTTACGGATATGCGCGTGGTGGGCATAAGTGCCCTGGTTGATGATAACTTACAAGACGAACGTGGATACAACATAGACCTGGGCTATCGTGGCGATGTGAGAAAATGGTTTATGTTTGACATCAGTGTCTTTTATTTAGCTTACAAAAACCGAATAGGTCAGATTAATTACGTTGACGATGCATACAATATATATCGCCTCACTACAAACGTAGGAGCTTCCGAAAGTTACGGCATAGAGTGGTTCACAGAAATGAATATATTCAAGCTTGCAGAAATCTCTGAAAGAGCCGGCAATCTCTCCGTATATGCTACTGCCGCATATGTAGATGCACGATACACAAAATCTCCCTATAAAAATGTTATCGGAAAGCAATTGGAATTTGCACCACCCTTCATGCTGCGCTGCGGCCTGAACTATCGCTACAAAAAAATGTCGGCTTCCTTGCAAACCGCATATGTAGCAGACCAATATACCGATGCTTCAAATGCGCGCTTCACGCCCACTGCCGTAAACGGCATTGTACCTGCTTATCAGGTATCTGATTTTTCCATAAAATACATGTACAAAATCTACACCGCTGCCGCCGGCATAAATAATATATTCAACAGAATTTATTTCACAAGGCGAGCTGCCAGCTATCCAGGCCCGGGTATAATACCTGCTGAGCCAAGAACCTTTTACTTTTCTGTAGGCTTAAAAATATAGGCTTCTTATACCTGATTATCCCTGAGCTTTCGCAGCGTTTGCTTGCGCTTTTTTGCTGGCTTCCATTGATATAGAACTACGCTCAAACTTGAGTTTTATTCCTTTGTCTACTTCCACCATTACCGTATCATCATTTTCTACGGAAGCCACTCTCCCATGCAAACCTCCTATGGTCACTACCACATCTCCCTTTTTTATAGAATCGCGAAAGTTTTTTTGCTCTTTGGCTTTCTTCTGCTGTGGGCGTATCATGAAAAAGTAGAATACAATTATTATACCTATCAAAGGTAAAAATCCGATGAGTTGTTGTGTAAATGTTCCGGGCTTTGCTTGTAATAATATATCTGTAAGCATGATCGTATATGGTTAGTTTAAGTTTACAATTTAGTTATTATATGGTCCTTTAATTTTTTTCAGTACAAACACTTTTATTTTCAATTCGGTGGCCTGAGGTTCTGTATTGGCAATTACAGTTACCGTCTTTTCGATTTTTCCTTCACGGTCTTTGCTGTTGTATTCAACATTAATTTCTCCTTCGCCGCCGGGAGGCACAGGATCTTTAGTATGTGTGGGCACCGTGCACCCGCAAGAAGTATTCGTACGTTGAATGATGAGAGGTGCATCGCCGACATTTTTAAATTTGAACTTGTGGGATACTTTCTCACCTTCATTTATTTTACCAAAGTCATGCTCTGTTTCATAAAACTGAATTTTAGTGAGTTTAGGAGTTTCTACCTTAGTTGTATCCGCAGCAACTGTAGTGGTTTTTGCTGCCTCCGAAGTATTTTTTTGATTATCACAAGCTAGGTTGGCCACCAACACAGAAGTGACTAAACAAAATTGTTTTATACATTTCATACGGAAACAATGATTAAGTTTCGCCAAAAATAATAATTATCCTGTTTTGTAAAAATCGGTTCACTTGTTATCAATAAGGCCACGTCCCGATTTTTTTATGGTTCCATCGGCTGTGAGGTCTGCAGCTATCTTGTCTAACAATCCATTTATAAATACTTTACTTTTTGCCGTACTGTACTCTTTGGATATTTCGATAAATTCATTAATTGATACTTTTATCGGAATGCTGCTGAACCTTATCATTTCTGCAGTAGCAAGTTTGAGTAAGATTTTGTCCAACGTTGCCAGCCGATCATTGTCCCAGTTTTCGACACGATCAAGCACTATTTTTTCCAATTGTTTGTCGGCTTCTATGGAATAGTCGAAAAGCTCGAGAAAAAACTGTTTGTCTTCTTCCCAGTTTTGCGAGAGCTCAAAAATTTTTAACTCATTTATTTTCTCATCTTTGTATTGTTTTATGGTTTTGGTAGCCAATGTGGTTATGATGTCTTTGTTTTCTTCCCAAAAAATATCACTGCTCTCAAATTCAGAATTAATCTTGGGATTTTTGAATATCACATGTTTGATCACATGAAGTATAAATTCTTTATCAGCTTCGAATGTCTGTGTAGTGAGGCTTCTGTATTTCCTGTACTCCTCATCCTGCCTGAGCATGTTTTTATATATCTCCTTCGTATGTTGTTTACTCCACCCGCAATTCATTTCAGAAAACATTTTGTTTAACTGCTGGCTGTCTCTCATGGCCTGGATAAATATGTTTCTGTTAAACTTCAGCTCATGTTCTGGCGACTGAATGGGATTCAACAGCTTGTTTCTTTGTTCTTCTTCTTCTACCAACACATAATCAGCCAATGACAATAATAAGTACAGCACTTCCATGTATTCTTTTACCAGAAGGTTGGTATTTTGTATAAGAAGTTTTCGTAAATGCTGCGCATCCTGTTGGTTTTGTCTTACGATTTTATTTTTTTCTTTCGTGACCAACTCGTCTAATGCTTTACTCAAAGGAGTAGAAATTTCGGTATCATAGAGAAAGTACTGATTAAGCTGAGGGGCAATTTTTTCGATGTGTTCTTTCACGGCCGCCTTGTTTGCATATTCAGGTAATTCTGACTGCAAGAGTTGCTCTTGTATCTCCTTTATCGCCAATTCAGCGTTTGATTCTCTGCAAAGATGATATCCATAAAGTGCTTGCATCACCTTTATCCTAAGCAACCTTCTGTTAAGCATTTGTACAAGGAACGTTTAGAACAATATCAACAAATTTATTTCGGCCGCAATATTAGATTTTTTTTTAAATGTTCAATACAAAATTTACTCCCTGCCTGATTTCCGCCGAACTCTATACGCTGTTTATCATAATTACATAAATTCAGTTAAACCAGGTTTGTCAGATTATAGTCATATTCTTTACTGATATAACAGTAATTATTTTTCGATTCACCCTATGATGCCTCAGCACTTCTGTATACTGGATATTCACAGAGTTTAACCAAATTTCGTATTGGCCAGGAAGTATGACGAAACGTTTTTTACGTTGGGCGCGCCCCTGCGGGGCCGGGCTGTACGCCACTCCGCTATCGCTCCGGTGCTCCGCTAAAGCTCCGCACTGGCCTTGCAGGCCATGGCTCCCATCCCTCGCGCAGGGTCACCCGAACCTTCTCAGCTACATAAGGAAATGCGAACCTCCCAAGAAGCCCGCAAAAGGAATTGAGCGGTCTGTTTGAGCTCCTTTGTTGTGAAGCCTTGAGCAGAACAAAAAAGAGCGAGCCGCGAAAGCCAGGCCGCCGCCCCCTAAAAGGCGCCGGTTTGCCCAAATCTTTTTTAATAAAATTACCCAATCAACACTTGTCAATGAAACCCACCAACAGCTTATAGCCGAACCTAAGGATGAACTCTTTTCTCTAACGGTTTAAATCTTTTCTCTTAGTAAGAGCAAAAACATATCAGAGCAGCACGGTAAACTGTGCTATTCGTTTCAAATCATCGCAAGCTACCTTCCTTTCTATCTTATGATGCGAACTTTCCACTATTCTAAACACTACCGGATTTGCATCTTATAAACTGCTCACTACAAGATGGCCGGCATTCTATGAGGTAATCAGATAACCGGTTACTACGTTCGAAACACATTGTTATAAACAACTTTCAGCTTCGTCGTATTTTCATCTGTAAAGAATTAATCATATATTTTAATGACCGAACGTTTGTTATATCATTACTATCATGAGAACGTTTCTTAATATATTAATTTCACTACTTATGGCATTGAGCGTGCATGCAACACTGTATGCACAAGATGAAAAAGTTTTAAAAAAAGCTGATGCATACTTTGAAGCAGGAAATTTTTATCAGGCACGCCTCACCTACGAGGAAGCTCTTACATTTAAACCTGACAACCCGGATACGCATTATAAACTGGCAATATGCTATTTAGAATTATCCTTAAAAACCAAAGCTCTGGAGCATGCGGCATACGCTGTAAAATACTCAGCGGTACCCACCAAAGATATGTATATGCTGTTGGCACAAACTTACCATCTGAATCATCAGTTTGATAAAGCTATAGAGTTTTATAAGAAATCTGATCCGAACAACACAAACAAAAAAGTTATTTCAAAAAAAATAAAAGAATGTGAATACGGTAAACAATATGTAAGCAATGCTACTGATGCGAAAGTTACCAATGCTGGCAACATTGTAAACACCGAATACCATGAGTATCTCCCATACATAACTGCCGATCGCATGAAGTTGTTTTTCACCTCAAGACGCCCGGGCTCTGTGGGCGGAAAAAAAGCTGAAGACAACCAACCCTATGAAGACATATACATGTGCCTGAACAAAGGAGGCGCCTGGGATACGCCCATAAACGTTACATCCCTGAATACAGAAACCCATGATGCTTGTGTTGGGCTCTCGGAAGACGGGCAAACCATGTTCGTATACAAAGGCACAAATGGTGGAGATCTCTACATAAGCGAACTCAAAGGTAAGCATTGGACTAAACCTGAGGCCTTACCTTTCAACACACCCGGGTTTGAAAGCACAGCCTCCCTTTCGCCCGATGGAAGAACATTGTACTTCATTTTCAAACCCACCACAGGAGGAAGCCGCGACATATACACCTGCCAGCGTACACTATCGGGCACATGGTCTAAACCTAAAAGACTTGATATAGTCAACACGGAGTACGATGAAGACTCTCCCTATATACATCCCGATGGAAAAACTCTGTACTTTAGTTCTCAGGGACATTCCTCGATGGGGGGCTATGATGTATTCAAATCCACACGATTACCCAACGGAACATGGAGCTCACCTCAAAACCTCGGATATCCCATAAACACTGCGGGCGATGAAGTGTACTTTGTATTGTCTGCGGATGGAAAAGTTGGTTTCTATTCTTCCGACAAGGAGGGTGGATACGGTAAACAAGACATCTACTCCATACGTATGCCGGTATCCGAAACGGAACCACAGTTAACATTGTTAACAGGTACCGTAAAAGATGCAGCTACGGCTAAACCCACTGAAGCTGAAATAACAGTGACGGACAATACCACCCGTGAAATCATATCAAAAACCAAATCGAACTCCGAAGATGGAAGCTATCTTATAGCATTACCCTGCGGCAAAAACTATGGTATAGCCATAGAGAAAAAAGGACATCTCTTTCACTCTGAAAACATAAACCTTGATTGCTCGCAAGGATACAAAGAGTATAAAAAAGAAATAAAACTTGTGGAAGCTAAATCCGGTTCTAAAGTAGTGATGAAAAACATTTTTTTCGACACCGGCAAATCGGACTTGCGCCCCGAATCTTTTGAAGAACTAAACCGACTGATTAAATTGCTAAAAGAAAACAGCTCTCTGAAAATAGAAATATCCGGACACACCGACAACACCGGCGACCCGAAAGCAAATCAAATCCTCTCCGAACAAAGAGCCGCCAGTGTCGTTAATTTTTTAATCGCTAACGGAATTGAAAAATCACGGCTAATTTCTAAAGGATATGGAAGTTCAATGCCTATAGATACCAACGACACACCGGAAGGCAGGCAAAACAACAGGAGAACTGAATTTAAAATTCTATAATACCGTTTTCTCCCATACTTTTCACAAGAAAAAACAGGATCAAGTTCTTGGCTCTGTATAGGAACGGTCATTGGCAAATGACGGTTGAGCAGTTTTTTGTTGAAAGATTTGAGTTCGGGCGCCGCCCTAAAGGGCGGCGCCCGAACTTTGGCCATTTATTCTTTTTTGTTCTACTAAAAGGGTATACAAAAAAAATACAAACAGACCGCTCAGTCCTTTTTGCAGGGAACTTCGAAGTTTCACATTCTCTTATTCACCTGAAAAAGTTCGAGAGAACCTGCGCGAGGGATGGGAGCCATGGCCTGCAAGGCCAGTGCGGAGCTTTAGCGGAGCACCGAAGCGA
>JANWYS010000047.1 GCA_025054875.1 Cytophagaceae bacterium
AAGCCCTCAAATTGACGTCTCTCAAAAGGGGGATACTACCGACGGGTATCAATTTCTTTCGAAAACTCCTTGAAATTCCATATTGAAGGGAAAAATCAATGTTGAAATTCTATATTCAACTGAAAAATCCGGGTTCAATATTTGGCAATGGAAACTTTTTCTATGGCCTTTTCACATATGTAACCTTTTATCTGCCATCGTAGTTAAAATTCATCTCTTCTTTGCATAAAATGAGTCTGATGATTTTTCGAAACTACTCAACTACCAGCTTTAACATTTTGCTTTCTGATCCGTTAGATAGTTTCACATAATACAACCCACTACGCAGGCCGGAGAGTTCTATTTCGCGATTGGGCATGTCCCGTTTTATGAACTGACCGTGCAGATCATAGATTTCGAGCTGCGTAAATCCATCTGCTGATACCATTGCGTGATCATGAGCAGGATTTGGGTATATGCTTACCTTCGGTTTGTTGTATTCTGCAGAGAGAAGAGAGGTAGTGGTTGAGCAACCGTGAATATCTAAGGCATCGCCTTCAAATGTCCAACCTTTGGCCAGCAAAGCATTACGGGCAGCAACGGCATTACTGCTATACTTAAGCCCTTGTGCTCCAAGATCTAAATTGTTAGGTGTACTAGAGTTGTTTGCCCAACTGATGAGCGTAGCTGAGTAGTTGGCACAATCCATGCCGGAATTCTCTAGCATATCCATCATATCAACCAAAGGTTTCAATACCCAGTTGCCTAAAGATTGATTGAAAGATGATGCTTTATTAAACATATTACTCATGTCGGTTACATTTTCTGTATTCCAGTTTTCGAGAGATTGGTTAAAGGAAGTTGCTCTGTAAAACATATCGCCCATTTTAGTTACATTTTGTGTATTCCAATTTCCTATGGGTTGGTTAAAAGAATGGGCGTGAAAAAACATACCAGTCATATTGATTACGTTTTGTGTGTTCCAGTTTCCTATGGGTTGGTTAAAAGAGTAAGCTCTGTAAAACATATGGCTCATATTGGTTACGTTTTGTGTGTTCCAGTTTCCGATATTAGTTGGTCCGTTCAACTTATCACACTCTCTAAACATATTTGACATGTCCGTTACATTGCTCAAATTGGGGAGATCTGTAGCAGTGATGTTTAAGTTAGAACAATCAAAAAAAGCACCTTGCATGGTTGACCACAACACCGTACCCCATTGCTCTACATCCAACAAACGAGCCTTGTCAGAATTGTAATAGAGATATATCCTGTTAAAGTTTGATGGCGCAATTTTAAGGCGTATTTTGGCATTTGCCGGCAGGTTGGTTATTTGTAATGTACTCCCGGAAAAAGTGCCGCTTCCGGAAGTACCGGCAGGTATAGTTTCCCATATATAGTTTACTGTACCGCTTGTGCCCACATTGATACTTAATGTTGTGGCACCAGAACCCGGAATACTCAAATCCCATATAGTTACAAAGTAATCGCCAGGAGCTTGTGCTTTTACAAATGAGAGAAAAAATAAACAAGCAAATGTTGTTGATATAATCCTTTTCATGGCCTTGTAAGTATAAATTTTATAAAGTTGAATTTTAGAGCAAAATAATACATGGCTAAATTTTGGACAAGTATTTAACCATTATTTTAAGTATTAGAATTGGGCAGCATCCGGTATCCCAGACATCATGTTGCAAAGGCAAAAGAAAAACGCAACCAGAAAACAAATCCTGAAAGCCCTCAAATTGACGTCTCTCAAAAGGTAAATTTGTATGAAGTCAGGGAATGAGGTGTACAATCATCATTTGTCAATGAAACACACTCATAGATTAATCTAAGAAATCTGACCCTGAACTTTTTCATTAAAGTCGAATCTTAGTAAACAACCTAATACTATTTTATGGTCGTATGTTTTAACTTACATTGAAAACATGAACTGAAACTCTCAAACATACATACTTGAGTTTTGTGACAAAGCGTGTTCTACTTTTGTTCTGTTTTATTTTCTTCTACAGAATTTAATTCAGATGGATTATTATTAGCAGGTTGCAGAGGGGTTTCGTTTTTCGTAGCACTTTCTATGTTTTGTTGTATGGTTTCACTGTCTTCAATCTTGGGCGTGGAAGATGTGTTGGTGGTCATACCTATGGAGAGGCAAAGCAGAAAAAGCAATCCTGAGAGTATCCAGGTTGTGCGTTCTAATATATCGCCGGTTTTTTTTACGCCCATAAATTGTGTAAGGTTAGATCCGCCAAAGCCTGTGGCTATCCCTCCACCTTTAGGATTTTGAATCAAGACTACCAATATTAAAAGGATAGCAACCAGTATTATTAAAACTAACAGAAATGTGCTCATGATTTTACTTTTTTAATTTTTCAATTTGGGTTTCAAAGTACGTCTTTTTTTCCGGAAATTTCAAGATCAGTTGGTTATAAACCTCTATGGCTTTATCTCTCTTACCTTGCAAAGCTAATATTTTAGCATAATTTTCTGAAGCTACATTTTTAGTAATGGTTGAACTTCTCTCAGCCAGGTTTGCGGGGTTTTCAGGTAGCGACTGTAAGTTTAGTTTAGGCATGGTTGGCATTTCCTGTATCACCTTGTTGATGATTTCATCCTCTTTCTTTTTACTTTTCCTGAAAAGATTTCTTTTTGAGTCAAGATAGGAGAGATACTCTAACATGAGTTGCATTTCTTTTGAGGCTGTTTCAGAGGTGAAAGCGGTTTCTATTTCATTAGATTGCACAAATGTATTGTGTAGCTCAGGTTTCTTTTGTTCGGTTTCCTTACCCGATTCAAAAAGTTTTGCTTCTACTGTATGCGGTTGTTCGAATAAGGTTTCTTCTACTATAGAGAGGTCTTCTTTATCCGGAGAGTTGTTGTTAAAATTATTTTGCTCTGAAATGTTCTCTGATAACTGAATACTGTTTTCCGGGATATCTTGATTCGTAGTTGAGTTATTTTCTGTAAATGCTTCAACAACTGTTATGTCATTTTGAGATAATTGATTTTCTTTTTCTTTATTACTGTCAGTAGCAATCGGGACTTCCGTACCAGATAAATTTTTATCTGTATCTTTCATCAGGAAGGCTTCGCGTATGCTTTTCATCTCTTTAGCTTTCAGGAGATTTTTTTGAAGCTCGTCCAGCAAATCGCTGCCGGTAAGTATATCCTGCATGGTATTTTCAGGTTGCTTTTCAGGTACAACGTTTTCAGATGTTTGAAGTTCATCTTTCCCGATATTTTCTTTCTGTTCCTTTTTAGTTGCGAGGTTTGTCGGATGCACCTCTGTAGTCGAGATATTTACAGGAGGCTGTGAATCTTTTGTTTGAGGGATAGGTTCAGCAAGTTTGGGTATTGACGAATTTGGGTATGAAGTTTTGAGTAGTTTTTTTAAATGTCCTCTATCTACGCAATATGCCGCAGCTTTTTTAGTTTTTTGCGCTGCATGCATAGTAGCGGCATCGTTGTGGTACTTGGCAATGAGGATATGAGCGGCTTGGCAATAAGGAAAATCAGCTATCAATTTTTCCAGGTCTATCAGCTGTTGCTCATTGATAGAATGGGGGTTCTGTAAAAGTTGTATGAAAGTTTGTTTATTCAATGTCTTACCAGTTTGAAGCCGTGCGTTGAAATATATCAAAAACTATTTGATTTAGTATGAACTCTATTTTATCATTTTCGACATCAGACAAAGTTTTGTTTTGCGGGTAGTCGTCAAAAAAAGTAAAAGTATCTTCGAAACTTCTGGGAGGATCATCGGTTCCGTTTTTTTCGTTTAAAGCGTTAGTGAAGATTACTTTTACACTTATAGTTAACCTATTGGAGGCAGAGGTGAGATTGTCTTTTGGAGATACGCTACTAGTTTGATATTTAGTGATTGCCCCCTCCAGTTGCCAATCGCCGCCATCTTTTACAAGAGATAAATTTGAACGGTTCAGATATTGATCTTTGAGTTTTTCTGTAAATATCTGTGATAAGTTGGCCGGGCCTTGTCCGGTTTCGTTGTAGAAATTTTGGATGGATATGGTTTTTACGTCTTTAGGGATGCTTCCTCCGGTAAAGTTGTATACCCCGCATGAATAAAGGGTTGTGAGAAATATGAGCAGTATTTTAGGCAAAATACGCATCAGTTATTCAGATTATATTCTTTAATTTTTCGATATAGTGTGCGTTCGGAGATACCAAGGTCTTGAGCGGCATACTTGCGTTTGTTGTTGTTTTTTTTCAATGCTTTTATAATCATTTCTTTTTCTTTTTCATTTAGAGAGAGAGATTCTTCTTCCGTTTCCACTTCTATATCCTGAACATCAGGCATAGGTTTGTTTTCTATGATAAAAGAATTTTTTTGTGTATCTACCAAATAAGTATTGTTGCCGGGTACTGGTTTTATATCTTCCGGCTGAATGTTGTGAAAAAGTTCCTTATGCTGGCTTAGCACTTGCATTCCATGTAAGGTATCGTTTTGCAATAGTTCCAGAACAAGTTTTTTCAACTCGTTCATATCTTTTTTCATGTCGAAGAGGATTTTATAAAGGAGTTCTCTCTCGGAGAAATCCTCAGATTTGTTTCTCTCCATGATTGGCAATGGAAGGGAAGAGGTATTTTCTTTAGGTAAGTATTTAGCTAACTGCTCAGCGGTTATGGTTCTATCGGTTTCGAGTATGGAGATTTGCTCTGTAATGTTTTTCAATTGTCTTATGTTTCCGGGGAATCTGAATTTAAGGAGTAGCGCTTTAGCTTCTTCAGTGAGCTTTATGGGTTGGGTTTTGTATTTATCTGCAAAGTCGGAAGCAAATTTTCTGAAGAGTAATTCTATGTCAGAGCCTCTCTCTCTGAGAGGAGGCACAAAAATAGGCACAGTATTGAGCCTGTAGTAGAGGTCTTCCCTGAATCGGCCTTTGGAAACGGCATCATATAGATTTACGTTGGTAGCTGCAATCACGCGTACATCTGTTTTTTGCACTTTGGATGAGCCCACTCGTATGAATTCTTTATTTTCGAGCACTCGAAGCAATCGGGCTTGAGTACTGAGAGGCATTTCTCCAATTTCGTCCAGAAAAATGGTACCTCCGTCGTTTTCTTCGAAATAACCTTTTCTGGCTTCATGAGCTCCTGTAAAAGATCCCTTTTCATGTCCGAAGAGTTCTGAATCAATGGTGCCTTCAGGTATGGCGCCGCAATTTATGGCGATAAATTTTCCGTGTTTTCTTGCACTTAAAGAGTGAATGATTTTAGAGAAAGACTCTTTGCCACTACCGCTTTCGCCGGTGATGAGCACAGTCATATCTGTAGGAGCTACTTGTATAGCCACCGCGATAGCGTGGTTTAAGGCAGGGGCATTACCGATGATGCCGAAGCGCTGTTTTATCTGTAATATCTCTTGCTCACTTGCTAACATACTTTTAGAATACATTAGGCTCTTTCTAAGTAACAAAAAATTCAAACTACAGTTCCAAACAAAGTGCCTTGTGTGCAATCGTGTATTTTCACAAATACATATTGGCCTTTTTGATAATTTCCTTTGGGAAAAACTACGGTAGTGTTCTGTGAAGTTCGTCCGCGCATTTGTTCGGATGATTTTTTGGAATATCCGTCTATGAGTACTTTGTGTATCTTGCCGATTTCTTTTTTGTTAATCTGCAGTGAGTGTTGGTTTTGCAAAGAGATGATTTCTTTCAACCTTTTATTTTTTACTTCGGGGGGAACATTGTCATGAAGTTTTTTTGCGGCGGGTGTGTTTGGCCTTTCGCTGTATTCAAACATGTATGCGAAATGATATTTCACTTCATTCATTAATGAAATAGTATCCTGATGCTCGGACTCCGTTTCGTTGCAAAAACCGGCAATCAAGTCAGTGGAGATGCCGCAATCTTGCCCTACTATGTCTCGTATAGCATGAATTCTTTGCAGGTACCATTCACGTGTGTAAGATCGGTTCATGCGTTCGAGCACGCTGTTGCTTCCGCTTTGGGCGGGCAAGTGTATGTACTTGCAAATGTTTTCGTATTTAGCCATTACATGCAGCACATCATCAGTCATGTCTTTTGGATGGGAGGTGGTGAATCGGACCCTGAGGTCGGGGTGAATACGGGCTACCTCTTCAAGAAGCGTGGCAAATTTTATGGTATTGCCTTCAGGGGTTGCCCATTTGTAAGAGTCTACATTTTGTCCGAGGAGAGTTACTTCGCGATATCCATTTTCAAAAAGATGTTTGGCTTCGGTAAGTATGGAGTACATGTCGCGGCTACGCTCACGCCCTCTTGTGAAGGGTACCACACAGAAGGAACACATGTTGTCACAGCCTCTCATGATGCTGATAAAGGCGCTTACGCCATCGCCGGTAAGGCGCACGGGGTTTATATCGGCATAGGTTTCTTCGCGGGATAGGAATACGTTTACAGATTTATGACCTTCATCTGCTTCTGCCAGGAGGTTGGGTAGGTCTCGGTATGCATCCGGCCCGACGACTAAGTCTACTGTTTTTTCTTCTTCCAACAGCTTTGCCTTCAATCGTTCGGCCATACAACCCAATACACCAATGAGCAGGGAAGGCTTTTTGTTTTTTAGTGCGTTGAAGTATTGTAGTTTGTTTCGCACTTTTAGCTCGGCATTTTCCCTTATGGAGCAGGTATTCAGAAATATTACATCGGCAGCATCCGGGTTGTCGGTAGTGTCAAAACCTTGTTCACGCATTATGGATGTGACGATTTCAGTATCTGAAAAATTCATCTGACAGCCATAGGTTTCTATGAAAAGCTTTCTGCTTTTTCCGGTATAAGTGTTTTTGGAAAGTACGTGCTTGTCTACAGAATCGTTAGTGTGAACGTTGTGAGGTATGATTTCGATGTCGGATATGAGTTGTTTCATGGTTTTGAAATGCAATACAAATTTAATAAAAAAAACAGAATGTATGGCATTATGAAATGGTGGTGAGATAGGATTAAATGTGGGATATCACTATTTTACTCTTACTCTGGGGTCAACCAAAGCATAAAGAAGGTCAACCAAAATGTTGATTATAATAAATGAAAAGGCTACGAAAATGGTAACTCCCATAACGATCGGGAAGTCTAGGTTGTTTATAGCGTCTATTGTTACGGTGCCGAGCCCTTTCCAACCGAAAATTACTTCAACAAAAAAAGCGCCGGCCATAAGGGAGGCAAGCCATCCGGAAACGGCTGTAATGACAGGGTTAAGAGCATTTTTTAAAGCATGTTTCACTACGATGGTGTAGTAGTGCAGGCCTTTGGCGCGTGCGGTTCGAATGTAATCTTGCGAGAGTACATCGAGCATAGAGCTACGTGTGAGTTGCACAATTATAGCCAGGGGCCTAAGTCCTAATGTTATGGCGGGCAATATTATATTTTTTAACACCAATACTTTGTTGCCATTGTCGTCCAGGTCCCATAGGTGCCCGGTAATGTTAAGGCCTGTAATGTTGGAAAGGTAGTAACCAAAAATCATAGCCATAAGAGTGCCAATGACGTAGGGAGGAGAAGATATACCTATTACAGACAAAGAAACCATGGCATGGTCCAGCGTAGTGTTGTATTTTAATGAAGCTATGATGCCAATAGTCATTCCGAATATGGTAGCAAAAAGCATGGCAGCCAGAGCGAGCCAAAATGTGCCTTCCATGTTTTCCCAAATGATTTCGCTTACGCGTCGGTTGTTTTGGTAAGAGCGCCTCAGGTATGGCATTTTTAATACGATTACATTTTTTCCCCAGGTGAGCAATGGAAGATATTCATATTTTTCTCGTTCTTCCGGCGTGTTTTCGTGAACAGATACCGGCGAAAGGTCGCGCAGGTATAGGTAAAGTTGCCTGTGTAAAGGTTCGTATAAGCCAAGGTCTCTGGCAATTTCATCGCGCTTAGCTACATCAGTACGCGTTCCGGCCAGCATTGATACAGGATCGCCGGGTAGCACATTGAAAATAAAAAAAACTACCACTACAGCACCTAAGAGTACTAAAGTACCGTATAGCATCCTCCTGATTATATATTGCAACATCTCTCGTCCGGCGTAGCTTCAAAATTAACAATAATTTTTTACTATGTTTTTGTTGAATGTATGAATTCAGATTTTATAAGTGCAAATACAGCATAGTTCATGATGTCCTGATAGTTGGCTTCCACTCCTTCAGACACAATGGTTTTACCATCATTGTCTTCAATTTGTTTTATGCGCATGAGTTTCATTAAAATAATATCGGTAATTGAACTTACTCTCATTTCGCGCCATGCTTCTCCGTAGTCGTGATTTTTAGCGGTCAGCAATGTGTAGGTGTTGTTTACATAAATATCATACAACTTACTCACTTCATCTGTGGTGAGCTCCTTATATGGTTTTTCGATTAAATTTAGCTGCATCTGAGCGATTATACAATAGTTAACTATACCTACAAATTCAGAGTTAATATCTTCATTTATTTTTTGTTGTCCCTTTTCCTGAATAGACCGTATACGTTGTGCTTTAATGTATATCTGGTCGGTGATGGAAGGCAACCTCAATATTCTCCATGCAGTGCCATAATCGGAGGTTTTTGCCATGAAAATTTTTTTACATTCGGCTATTACTTTTTTGTATTCGACTTCCGTTTGATTTACCAATTTATATTTAGTATATTAAGAGTTTATAAAATATTACTGCACTTGAACCATAAAGATACTTTTTTTTTGAGAAAAAAAACATTGAATCTGCGCGGCAGACTGTTGGATTTGTCATATCCTGTTGTGATGGGCATACTTAACGTTACTCCCGATTCATTTTATGATGGTAGCAGATTTCATTCACCGAATGAAATTGTGGAGGCAGCAGGTAAAATGATGGCAGAAGGAGCTTCTATAATAGATGTGGGCGGATACTCCTCACGCCCGGGAGCTGAACATGTGAATGCAGAAATAGAATATGACAGGGTGGTGCCGGCTGTAGAAAGTATTTTACGAGCGTATCCGGATGCTATTATATCTGTTGATACTTTCAGAGCAACTGTTGCAGAAGCCTCATTGAAACTTGGAGCTTGCATCATAAACGATATATCGGGTGGAGCTTTGGATGATAACATGTACGCCACAGTAGCCCATTACAAAGCGGCTTATATTATCATGCACATGCGAGGTACTCCCGAAAATATGCACAGCCTCACAGGATACGACGATTTGCCTTTGGAATTGATTGATTATTTTCAAAAAAAAATACACGCCGCCCACAAAGCGGGTATAGTAGACATCATAATTGACCCGGGATTTGGATTCTCAAAAACTATTGAAGAAAATTATCATTTACTTAAAAACTTAGATGCTTTCAAGGTTTTAGGATACCCTTTATTGGTCGGGATATCCAGAAAATCAATGATTTATAAACAACTTAATACCAATCCGGAAAAGGCTCTGAACGGCACGACTGCATTGAATGCGATAGCTCTCATGAACAGCGTGAATATACTCAGGGTTCATGATGTATATCAGGCAAAAGAAGTGATAACTTTGTATAAAAGTATTTACAATTGATACTGGATATTCAAATAGGATTTTTAAAAATAAACTGGGTAGATGTTGCAGACATACTACTGGTGGCACTTGTGCTTTTTCAGGTATACAAACTGATGAAAGGCACTATTGCTGTGCGGATATTTTCGGGCTTTCTCATTATTTACCTCATGTATTTGCTGGTAAAGTCAATGGGCATGACTTTGCTTACATCAATACTCGGGCAATTTATAGGTGTGGGAGTATTAGCCGCAATAGTACTGTTTCAGCAAGAGATAAGGAAGTTTTTATTTTTACTAGGTAAGTCTACCAAGATAGACAATATGTTCATGCGGAATATTTTTTCAAAAAAGAAAATAGATGATACACAGCGTATAGATGTAGACTCCGTAGTAGATGCGGCTAAAACACTGGCCGGTATGAATATGGGGGCGTTGATTGTATTTGGGAAATCGTCTGAACTGAAATTTTATGCCGAATCGGGAGATATATTGGATGCAGTAATTTCAAAAAGGCTGCTGATATCTATTTTTGAAAAAAACAGTCCGCTTCACGATGGTGCAGTGATCATTGAAAATAACCGCATAAAAGCAGCGCGCTGTATACTTCCTGTTTCGGAAAACGACCAGATACCGGCCAACTATGGCTTGCGCCACCGATCAGCCATAGGAATTACAGAGGTTACAGACAGTATTGTGCTGGTAGTTTCTGAAGAGACCGGGCAAACTTCTTTAGCCCTGAACGGTGAGCTATATACCAATTTATCCCGAAGCGAGTTAAAATCAAAAATTAAATCTTACCTGTTTGAAGGCAAGTTTGTAGAAAAAATCACCGAAGAAAATTCCGTAGAAGTGGAGTAATGTTAAGTGATTTTAACTTTGCAATTAAGATAAATTGATTTTAATTGTCGGCTGTATAAATGAACACTCATAACAGTATGAAAGCTAAAGTTTGTATACTCACTTTGTTTGCTCTTGCAGCTTGTGGTGGTTCAAGCGACAACAAGCCTCCAGGAAGTCCGGAAAATCCGATAAAAATATATTTTACTCCCTCTGTGGATGCTTCTACCATATCTGAATCGTCTCAAGACTTTGTGGAATTTATGAAAAATGAAACCGGGTATGAGTACAAAACCGCAATACCTACTAATTACATAACAGTAGTAGAAGCGTTTGGTTCAAACAGAGCTGATGTGGGCATAATGAATTCAACCGGTTATTTGTTGGCAAACCGCAAGTATGGAGCAAAAGCAAAACTAAAAATTGTCAGGCATGGCTCGGAGTACTACTACGGGCAAATTGTGGCACATGCCGATTTAAAAATAGACTCGGGCAATGTAAAAGCCTTAAATGGCAAAACCTTTGCTTTTACAGATGCGGCATCTACCTCGGGTTACATTTTTCCTAAGAAAATATTAAGCGATAACAATGTACAATTGAAAAACACTGTATTTGCCATGAAACACGACAATGTGATTACCATGGTTTATCAAAAACAAGCGGATGCCGGAGCTACATATTACTCTCCACCCTCGCCTTCCGGCGAGATACGCGATGCCAGAGCACGGGTAATGACTCAATATCCTGATGTGGCGCAAAAAGTTAAAATTATTGCACTCACTGACGCCATCCCAAACGACCCGGTTGTATTCAGAAAAGATCTCCCGGAAGACATACAAACAAAGATTATAGAGGCTTTGAAAAAATACATTGCCACTCCTAAAGGAAAAGAATCTTTTTCAAAATTGTACAGTATTGAAGATTTTAAGGAAGTTTCGGATGAGGATTACAACTCGTTGAGGGAAGCCGTAAAATCGAGTGGTACAGAGCTGGAAGCAATACTTGAATAAAAGCATGCCTCTTTTAAAAATTGAGAAGCTGAATAAAATTTTTCCCAACGGCTACCATGCACTAAAAGACGTATCCTTTGAAGTAGACAAAGGCGATTTTTTAGTCATTATCGGACTGAGCGGATCGGGAAAGTCAACTTTGTTGAGATGCATAAACAGGCTATATGAGCCTACTTCAGGCCGTGTACTTTTTCTTGGAGAAGATCTTACGAAACTCTCCGGTTTGAAACTAAGAGCAATGCGGGCAAAGATAGCCATGATATTTCAACAATTTAACCTCATACCACGCCTTTCGGTATTGCACAATGTATTATCCGGAGCTCTTAACAAAAAAAGTGTTTTGGATGGCCTTTTTTACCGATATACTCCGGAACAAAAGAAAGTAGCCTTGGAAAAAATAGAGTTGGTAGGTCTATCTCACCGAACGTATCAAAGAGCAGATAAACTTAGCGGAGGCCAGCAACAACGTGTAGCTATAGCCCGTGCTCTGATGCAAGAACCTCTCTTACTTCTTGCCGATGAACCTGTTTCCAGTTTAGATCCTGCTACCTCTCATTCGATCATGAAATATCTTGAGCAAATCAACAAGGAATTGGGAGTTACGGTAATTTGTAATTTGCATTTTTTAGATTTAGTGCGCCGATATGCCTCCAGAGTTATAGCGTTGAAAGATGGCCAGATAATATTTGAAGGCTACCCCCGTGATATTACGGATGAATGGTTTAAAAAAATTTATGGTGAAGATGCCATCGAAGTAAAAACAACCTGAACCCCTGAACCCTATGAATAAAAGACTAAACATCATAAAAGCTTTTTGCATAGATACAGGCATATGGGTGTACATAGTATTTACCGTGAATATTGTATTAAACAAAATTAGTGGAATATCTCATCAGAAAACATATTATGAAGATATGCCTTCATACCTGGTTCAAGGGTTGTTGATTGCAACGATATTGTTTTTTATCAAAGGATGTTCATTGGGGAAAGACATTTTAAAAACGACATTACCACAATCGCAAGCCTATTACAAAAGGCCGAGCACATACATTATGTGTATGGTTTTTCTCTTGACCATATTGTCTGGATGGTACATATCCGAATTTTCTTTGAATGATTTATTTTCTATGGATGGTTTAGAGAAGGCTACGCGATTGTTTTCAAGTTTGTTTTCGCCCAACTTTAAAGTTCTTCCGAAAGCTGTTAGTGAGGCAATAGAAACTATTTACATGGCATTCATGGCCACGTTTGTTGCCATACCGATTTCATTTTTGTTGAGTTTCTTTGCTGCAAAGAATTTAATGAGCCAAACTATATCTCAAAAAATTGTGTACAATGTTGTAAGGTTTATTTTAAACTACACACGTTCTGTAGAACCGCTCATCTGGGCTATTATTTTTATTGTATGGGTTGGTATAGGGCCGTTTGCAGGAACACTGGCTTTAATGCTGCACTCTGTAGCCTCGTTGACTAAATTATATTCAGAGCAAATAGAAAACATGGACGATGGCCCCTATGAAGCCATAAAAGCTACAGGAGCTCATCCTATACTCGGAATATGGTATGGAGTGGTGCCGCAAATAATTATTCCATTCTTATCATTTACCATTTACCGATGGGATATAAACGTTCGTATGGCTACCATAATCGGACTCGTTGGTGGCGGCGGAATTGGAGAACTCATAATTCAGTATACAGGTCTCTCTATGTGGAATGAAGTGGGAATGATAATCATCGTATTGGCTGCTATTGTCTGGAGTATGGATTATTTAAGCTCCATAATTCGCCAAGCTTTGAAATGAAAAATTAACTTTTGATGCCAATAAATCACATGTTTTTACTATGAAAAAACTCATTTTTTTTATAAATTTACATATATTTTAATATTTCTTTTCTTTCCCATCATACTTAATAATTTATAATCACAAATTGTTAATTACTTTTTTTAAGCCACTTAAATGGCTGTAATACTTAGAAAAATACAATTTTTGATTCTTTTTAAAAATTAGCAAAATATAAAACCCAATTGCTAAAGTCCGCCTAATCATCTATATTTATAATCCCTTTTGTAATTTTCCTTTATAGCTAAATGGCGTTTTTGCTGTCGCCATGTGATCCACTACCACCTTCGAAAAGAGGTGGTAGTTTTTTTTTGTTCAACTTTCGACGTACAGAAAAAATTATATTTGTTAGCATCAAATTTTTTCATCAATGTCCCCACACGGTGAGCAATTTTGCAGCAGAAGTTTCACGACTCAGTTGACCAACACTTGAATGTATACACAGACTCTATTTCACGCCGAACACAGCATATTCTTCCAATGAAGAAATAGCTTTTCAGTTGAACACAAAAGCTCATGATTAATGAATGTTTCCAGGCATCTCATACATAGAATAGAATCTACACATGTCATTTTGTTGTTTGTGAAAAGATGAGTTAATCCATTGATTAGAGTTTATTTTTTTCTCCTGATGGTTTCAACACCGATGTTATCTCGTCCAGCTTTTTTATTTTTTCTTCAAAATCCTCTTTGAGCATTGCACGTATTTCATTCAGTTCATCCAATGCATGTTCGGTATTTTCCGGTATTATAGCTTCAAGCCACTCGCGCATGCGTTTTGCAAAGGTAGGTGATTTTCCATTCGTAGAAATAGCCAACTTCAAACTTCCTTTTTTTACAACGGAACCTAAGTAAAAATCGCAGATGTCCGGCATATCGGCCACGTTACAAAGCACCCCTTCATTCCGCGCATCACGGTATACAACCTGATTCAGCTCTCTGATGTTTGTAGCGCTTATCACCAAATTATGGCCTTTTAAATCTGCTTTCTCATAAGGTTTGCACTTTAGATTTATTTGATTTGGAAACTTTTTCTGCAATTGCAGTATTTCATCGCGTATTTCGGGGGCCACTATTGTAATGCATGAGGCATTGTCGCAATGTTTATAAAGAGCTGTAAGTTTTTCCAATGCCACAGCCCCTCCTCCAACCATCAGCAGTTGTATCTTATCCATTCGGAAAAACACAGGAAATAACTTATTATCGGTTTCCATGTATTGACTATATCAATTTAAGAAGACCACTGCTATATCTGAATAATTATTACAATATACCAACCTTTGTGAAGAAATGAAAAAAGGCTCTCTGCCAGCCTCGCAGTATATATGTTGGCTCATATCGGTATAAGCTATTTCACCATTTTTATTCAATACACATATGATACTTCCGTTAAGGTTCTGATAGGCTATAGTTATATGGAGTTTACTCTCGGCATAGTAAATA
This sequence comes from Cytophagaceae bacterium, assembly GCA_025054875.1. Lineage (GTDB taxonomy): Bacteria > Bacteroidota > Bacteroidia > Cytophagales > Cytophagaceae > JANWYS01. Next base: position 14,607 of record JANWYS010000047.1, read on the forward strand.
GGCTGGCGAACCGTATTACTATCTATTTGATGCAAAAAACGGAAAATATCTTCATAATACACATTGCCCTCTACATAAGTTTGTGGGTATATAACCGGCAAATCAACAACAGAGGGTAGCAAAGCACCTTGCAAAACCTCACCAGTGAAAGCATTTACCTGAAGTATACGCTCTTGATAATGAAAATCTCTTACCTCAATAACTTCATCAAAAGCTGAAACAAAAATAAAATTTTGATCGCTCCACAACGGACGCGCTTCTTTTGTATCGTATACACACATGCCTTTCGATAATGTGTAATTTTTTAAATCATAATTTTTCAATACGAAAAACTTATCACCGGCATAGCTTGCACTATACAAGGAATTTCCCGGTAAGGTTAGTTTTTTTTGCCATATCAACTCTGCATGTTGCAGATCGGCCATAGCCCATGAAAGGCTTTCGCTGCTTTCATTTTTATACTCTATTAATAAATAACGCCCCTCTGTAAGTAGCTTGAACAAACGTCCCGGAAGGGACAGTATCTTTTTCGGAAGATTTTCCAAACGGATGACAAGTTATCAGGAAATTCAGTTAACGCTTAAATAATATTTCAAAATTTGCAACTGTCTTACAATTGTTTTTTTTAAGGTTTAACCTGAATGGGTGTATCAACAAAGAGTAATCCCGAATTTTTTTCTCTTTATACATTCTTTTTTTAATCTTCATGATTTCTTCAGATATATCGAACGAAGATTTTTCATATTCCCAATTGTTGATTGGAAAATACATAATCGCCTTTTTTCCTAATTTAAGAAATATCTCTATACGTTCATGATAGCAAGGGCAATCGTTTTTGTTCGTAAATATGTAGGTGCGAGGCAATGTATCGCGCACAGACAAATATGATTGATTATGTATAACTACCCCATCTTCATACAAAACAGGCACGTATTCACAATAGTTTTGAGACTTTATAGCTGATGATAAATGTATTGTAACTAAAATGGTTAAATATATCTTGTATCTCATAATTGATATTCAGTTAAGATTTATAAAAACTATTTATCAAGGCTTCAATCGCAATATAAAAAGACCATTTTCTTTGTCTTTGCAGTATGCTTTTTTCAAATCAAACTTAGTATGCGATATTATGATGCGGCATTCTTCTAACTTGTCCCAATCTTTCATTTTTTTCTTTAGTGTGAGTAGTGATAGTGAAATATCTACATTACCATCATCTGTTTTTAATACCCTTGTCAAGTTAAGTACAGGGCGCATTCCACGAACTACTGTCAATTCAATAGCATCAAAATAACACAGACAATTATTTTTGTTTTTTACAATGTATTGGTGCAATACAGTATCGCTCACAGCGAGGTATGCACTATCGGCGAGGATTCGGCCATTTTCATATACCACCGGCTTGTATGTACAGATATTTTGAGCCATGCTCACTTCCGTTTCAGAAAATAACGATAGCAACATTACCATCAAAAAAAATTTCATTGTTTTCATGTATGAAATGAATTTAATGATTAATTATGTTTCCTTTTGCAATATAAGTTTTTGCTAAAAAAAAGAATACCCTATTACTGATTAATTGCTAATTATCAAATGAAGATATTAGGTATCATTCCCGCACGCTATGCCTCCACACGCTTTCCTGCAAAGGCACTTGCCGACATACATGGCAAATCTATGATACAACGGGTGTATGAGCAATCTGTACAATCCAAGATGCTAACACGCGTGATAGTAGCCACTGACGATGTGCGTATATATGAACATGTAAAAGCTTTTACCCCTCATGTATTGATGACCTCAATATCGCACCAGAGCGGTACAGACAGATGCGCAGAAGCATACAAGTTGACAAATGAAAACTTTGATTTCATCGTAAACATTCAAGGCGATGAGCCTTTCATAAAACCCCAACAAATTGATTTACTATGCACGTCATTGGATAAAGATACAGAGCTGGCTACGCTGATAAAAAAAATTGAAGACAAGAATACATTATTCAATCCCAATGTGGTAAAAGTTGTGATTGATACAAACCATCATGCTCTATATTTCAGCAGGCATGCCATGCCATATTTGCGAAATGTTACGGAACATGAATGGGCGAACCATCATGTTTACTATAAACACATCGGCATATATGCATATCGGCAAGATGTATTGCAGAAAATTACGAGGTTGCCTGTTTCCTCTCTTGAGCGGGCAGAGTCGTTAGAGCAACTGCGCTGGCTGGAAAATGGTTACAAAATAAAAGCTACACAAACTCCTTTTGATTCCATAGGTATAGATACCCCGGATGATTTAGAAAAAATCTTGACACAGAGTATTAATTAAATATTTTCAATAAATCTAATAGCAATTCAGCTTTTCACTCTTGAGAAGAGGACAAATAATTAAAGCCTCATGTTGGGGTGAGGCTTTAATAAGAAATTAAACAGGTTATGAATAAAATTGCGTTATGTATCTGTTAATACGTTTAGGCATGTGTAGGTAACCTCGCCAGAAAAAATTTATACAAGAAAATTAATCTTATCAGGAACTATTTATATAAAATATAAAAAAAAACATAAAACTCATCCTATGCAATAGGAAGACAAAGTTCTAAACTTTAACCCGGATTCCGAATCAGCGGAAAAGTTTTAAGAATTTTTTTATGTTGGGCGCGCCCCTGTGGGGCCGGGCTGTCCGCCACTCCGCTATCGCTGCGGTGCTCCGCTAAAGCTCCGCACTGGCCTTGCAGGCCATGGCTCCCATCCCTCGCGCAGGTTCTTAAGAAGTTTTTCAGGTTAATAAGAAAGTGTGAACCTCCGAAGAAGTGCAGCTGCCGCCCTTTGGGGCGGGGGATTGTTCATCCAGAATCCGAGTACACCCCTACTTAACTAATACCCTTTTAGGTTAAAGTATCGAAAGATTAGTAATTTTGCTAATTACATTATTTTATATACCTTTGCAGCCTATTTTAGCAGACGGGTTCTGCACAAACTTAAAAACGGTATAATATGGTAAAAATCAGATTAGCAAGACGCGGCAGAAAAAAACTATCTTTGTTTGATATAGTAGTAGCTGATGCCCGTGCGCCACGCGATGGCAAATTTATTGAAAAAATAGGCTCTTACAACCCGGGTACTAATCCGGCAACTGTAGTACTCAACGAAGAACGCGCTTTTTACTGGATAATGAACGGCGCCCAGCCTACTGATACAGCAAGAAGTTTACTTTCCCAGAAAGGAGTAATGTATAGAAAGCACTTGCAAGTAGGCGTGAAAAAGGGAGCCATAACACAGGAAACTGCAGATAAGAAACTCGAAGAATGGCTCAAGAGAAAGCAAGAACAACTCATCAAAAAAATTGAAGAATTGAGCAAAAAAAGTGAGACTTCCAAAAAATCCAGACTCGAAGCCGAAGTTCTAACCAATAAAAAACGTGAAGAGGCCATAAAAGCGAAAAAAGCAGCTGCTACTCAGGAGCCCTTGGCTGAAACTAACCAAGCACCCTCTGAAAATGCAGAAACTCCTGCCGAACACCCCCAAGCAGAGTAATTTTGAAGAATGAAACACAAAGGCCTTGTTGATATAGGATTCGTAAAAAAAACGCATGGCCTGAAAGGAGAAGTCAAAATTCACCTCCTGAACGAAATAAAGTTAAATTTTAAAAAACTGGAATCGGTTTATCTCATTATCCTCAGTAAGCCGGTTCCTTTTTTTGTTGAACGCGCTACCGGATCAGGAAACGAATTAATAGTAAAGTTCGAAGATACCAATACCTTAGAACAAGCACAGAAACTTTGCCGCTTGACTGTATGTGTACATGAAGATTGTATAATAAAAGACAAATATGATATATACGAACTCATCGGGTTTCATGTGCAAGATATGACACTTGGCAGTATTGGACGAATCACAGATGTGCAACACTTACCGGCAGGACATATATTGGTAGTCCTGCATAAAAACTCAGAGGTACTTGTGCCGTTTAGTGAACCCATAATACAGAATATAAACCCCATTACAAGGGTGGTTCACACACTATTGCCCGATGGTCTTTTGAGCATTTATACAGGAGATTAATGACATTTTATTAAGCCAAATTTCCGCATTAGCGGAAAAAGTATAGTGAAATCATTTCATGTTGAGCGCGCCCCTGCGGGGCCGGGCTGTCCGCCACTCTGCTGTCGCTGCGGT
>JANWYS010000048.1 GCA_025054875.1 Cytophagaceae bacterium
TGAATGTGGGGACGAATTCGTCGGTATACAGTACGAGCGGGTTGAATGACGGAGACGTGGTGGAAGTAGAGCTGACATCGAATGCTGTATGTGCGGTAGGCAGTCCTGCGCTGTCGAATGGTATAACGATGACGGTACATCCGAACCTTCCGGTGAGTGTAAGTATCGTATCGGACGATGCGGATAATGAGATATGTGCGGGCACGATGGTAACATTTACGGCTACGCCGACGAACGGAGGCAGCATGCCGGTGTATCAGTGGAGGGTGAATGGTTTGAATGTGGGGACGAATTCGTCGGTATACAGTACGAGCGGGTTGAATGACGGAGACGTGGTGGAAGTAGAGCTGACAAGTAATTTGTCTTGCGCTGTTCCTTCTGTGGTATTATCTAACCAGATAGTAATGACCGTACACGCAAATCCTGTTCTTAATTTGTCAAAATCAGATAAATGTGGAACTAATGACAATGCTTCTATCAGTTTTACGTTGTCCGAAAATAAATATAAGTATGACTATAGTTCGGGATTGACATATACCGGGCCAATGCCTCCTTTCATGTATCAATCCATAATCGGCGTAAATGCCATAACAGGATTGTCTAACGGCGACTATACGGTACGCCTGTATGATACCCTGACAGGGTGCTATGCTGATGCTTCTATTAATATCGGATTGATAGCCGCTCCGCCATTAAACATGTCATCAACACCTGCATGTGGAAGTTTAGCTAATGGAACTATAAGCTTCCCTTCAACAGTAGATACCTATACCTATGGATACTCTCCCGGCCTCGCTTATACGGGAGTGATACCCCCGGTAGATTATACTACAACAATAGGCATTAACACTATATCAGGGTTGAATGCAGGTGTCTACACCGTTTACCTTTATGATCCGGCTACGAATTGTCATACGGAAGACAGTATAATCGTAAATTCAGTTTCACCACCAAATGTATATACGCTTTCAGGCAATACGAACTTATGCATGGGCGATACCACACAAATGTATCCTACACTCAGTGGTTCAGATGTGGGTGTGTTATATCAGTTACAAAGAAATGGTTCTGATGTTGGATTGCCGGTTTCCGGAACAGGAACTTCTATAGCATTCCCGGGACAATCGTCTGTTGGGGCGTATGCAGTATATGCATATGTATCCTCATTGCCTTCATGCAGCGCTACAATGTCGGGTACATTAAATGTAGTTGTGCATCCAAAACCTGTGATAGACTCAGTAGTTACTTCATGTTCTGGTGGAGCAGGCACAGGTAGCATTACAGTGCATGCAAAAATTGCATCCGGAAGTCTACGCTATTCGATTACAGGAGTTACCTATCAATCTTCCAATATATTTACCAATCTTCCTAACGGTCCTTTCATAGTGTACGTTCGTGAGGCTACAACCCAATGTAGTGACACATCCTCGTTAATTATCATGGCATGCAACAATGCTCCGTTGGTAATGAATGACAGGCAGTGTACAACGCCGAATACGGCAATTAGCGGAAATGTTCTCAATAATGACAGAGATTTGGAAGGACATACATTAAAAGTAAATCCGATCACATCTTCATTAACATCCAAGGGAGGAACCATCACAATTGATACTGCAGGAGTGTATACTTATATTCCGGCTTCAGGATTCATAGGCTTAGATTCTATACAATATACGGTATGTGACAATGGAACGCCTGCAAAATGTACACAAGGATATCTTGTTGTGAAAATCAATTCTTCTCCGGTAGCCAACAAAGATACAGTATCAGTAAATCAGGAAGAGTCTCTGATAGCAACAGTCACGGCTTTGAGCAATGATACCGACCCGGACGGTGACATGCTGCATTGTGTTCCGCAAAATATTACGTTGTCTTCAGGGGCTAATTTTACTCTGGATTCCATGGGAATATATACATACATACCTGCTACAGGGTATTATGGAACGGAGCAAATTGTATACACAGCATGCGATGGTTGTGGCGCCTGTGATACTTCTATCATAGAAATTAAAGTAATAAAAGCGTTACCGGTGTTTATACCCGATGGATTTTCTCCAAATGGCGATGGACATCACGATGTGTTCTTCATAGAGGGCATAGACAAATTCAAAGTAGCTGTTCGTGTATATAACCGTTGGGGTAGTTTGGTATACATAAACAAAAACTACGACAACTCATGGGATGGAACTTCTAATCACGGATTGAAGATAGGTGAGAGATTACCTGATGGTACATATTTCATAGTAGTAGAAATAGACGGTGAAGTATATAAGCCCAAAGATATAACCCTGAAGAGATAATAATTCGATATGAGAAAAACGTATTTTTTGTTTTATGTAGTTACAATAAGTGCATTGGCTACTGCTTACGCACAACAGGATCCCATGTTTTCGCAATACATGTTTAACACATTAGCTGTTAATCCTGCGTATGCCGGAAGCCGGGATGTAGTGAGCGCTACTTCTATGTACAGAAAACAGTGGCTAAGAGTTGACGGGGCACCTCGCACAGTAACTTTTACGGCCGATGCTCCATTCAACAGAGAGCACATTGGTCTTGGTATAATTGCATTGAGTGATAAAATAGGAGTGACTTCCAATACCGGATTGTACACCTGCTACGCTTATAGATTAAGATTAGAGAAAGGTACGTTGGCTATGGGACTTAGTGCTGGATTCAATCAATATAAAGCAGATTATTCCTCTGTGAAGCTTTCATCAGCAGAAGATGATTACGATCCGGTATTTTCACAAAACATAAATAAAACCATGCCTAATTTCGGTGCAGGCACATATTACTTTACCGACAATTTTTATGCAGGGTTATCTATACCCCATATAGTAAACAACAAGCTATTTAAAAAAGGTGATACCATTTTCACTACAGCACATCTGAGCCGCCATGTATTTCTGATGGGGGGGTATGTATTTACGTTAAGCTCCGATGTGAAACTGAAACCTTCTGTACTGGTGAAGTACGTACAAGGTTCTCCTATTAATATGGATATAAATGCAAATGTGTGGTTTTTTGATCATATAGCTATTGGTCTGTCAGGAAGGACTTCCGGTGCATTGGTAAGCATGCTGGAAGTACAAGCTACTAAGCAATTTAGATTTGGCTACGCCTTTGATTTTACATTGAATAAAATCAGGAAATACTCCAATGGCACGCATGAGCTAATGTTGCGTTATGAATTCGGATATATAAAAAATAAAATACTCACGCCGAGATATTTTTAATCTGTTATTTTTGTTTGCTGTTCTTATTTTTTTCCAGGCGTGTAAACTTCATTGGCTTTTTTACTTTTTGGGGTAATAGCGCTATTTCTAACACTTCCTCCGCAGATTCCACATAATGGAATCGTAAGCCTTCCAGATAGTGAGATTTTATTTCATCAATGTCTTTTTTGTTTTTCTTACAAAGAATGATTTCTTTTATTCCGGCACGTTTTGCAGCTAATATTTTTTCTTTTATCCCTCCCACGGGAAGCACTTTTCCTATGAGAGTGATTTCGCCTGTCATGGCGAGATTTTCTCTTACTTTGCGTTGCGTATATACTGAAGCCAATGAAGTAAGCATGGTAATTCCGGCAGAAGGGCCATCTTTAGGAACTGCTCCGGCAGGCACATGTATGTGCAGGTCGTATTCTTCAAATAGCCAAGGTTCAATTTTAAGCATGTCGGCATGAGATTTCAGGTAAGAAAGGGCTGCGCCCGCTGATTCCTTCATCACATCGCCCAATTGTCCGGAAATAGTTAATTTTCCCTTCCCGCGGCTCAGGCTGGATTCTACATAGAGAATTTCCCCACCTGTGCTTGTCCATGCCAATCCGGGCACTACACCGGCCACATCTTCACGCTCATATTTTTCTTTGTCAAATTCTTCAGCACCTAAAATCTTAACAACATCAGCAGGCTTTATTATTTTGGGGTAATTCTCCTCAAGCACTATTGATTTGGCGATACGTCGTATGATGCTTCCTATTTTGCGCTCGAGTGAGCGGACACCCGACTCGCGTGTATAACCTTCGATTATTTTTATGATGGCTTCGTCGTTGATATGCAAGTCAGATTCCTGAAGCCCGTGTTCGTTCTTTTGTTTGGGTATGAGATATTTTTTTGCAATTTCTATTTTTTCCTCCAGAGTGTAGCCGTTTATTTCGATAATTTCCATTCGGTCTCTTAGGGCGGGCTGTATAGTATCCAGCGAATTGGCTGTAGCAATAAACAATACCTTCGAGAGGTCGTATTCTATTTCCATATAATTATCCTGGAACGAATTATTTTGCTCAGGATCTAATACCTCAAGCAAGGCAGAGGAGGGATCTCCTTTAAAGTCGGAGCCAATTTTATCAATTTCATCCAGCACGAATACAGGATTGGAGCTTTTTGCTTTTTTTATGTTTTGAATAATTTTTCCCGGCATAGCACCGATGTAGGTTTTTCTGTGTCCACGTATTTCGGCTTCATCGTGAAGCCCTCCTAAAGCCATGCGTACGTATTTGCGGTCTAATGCTTTGGCGATAGATTTACCTAACGAAGTTTTCCCCACTCCCGGCGGCCCAAACAGGCACAGTATAGGAGCTTTCATATCATTTTTTAATTTCAGTACAGCCAAATATTCAATGATTCGGTCCTTTACTTTTTCCATTCCGAAATGGTCTTCATCTAAAATTTTTCTGGCACGTACTAAATCGAAGTTATCGGTAGTGTATTCATCCCATGGCAGGTCAAGAAGCAACTCTACATAATTTTGTATGTTCGAATATTCGGGCGACATAGGGTTGCTCCGTTCTAACTTATGTAATTCTTTGTTGAAATGTTCAGCAACTGCACTTGACCATTTCTTCTGGGATGCGCGGGTACGCAGGTTTTCTATTTCTTTTTCATGAGATTCGTTTCCCAGCTCCTCCTGCAAAACTTTAATTTGCTGCCGCAAGTAATAATCTCTTTGTTGCTGGTCTATGTCGGAATGTACTTTGCTGTGTATTTTTTGTTTTAGCTTGAGCATCTGTATATCTTTATTCATCAGCTCAAGAAGTTTATTCATGCGCTCCTGTCCATCGTTTATTTCCAGCATCATTTGTTTTTCTTTTACTTCAGCATTTACATTGGAAGCCAGAAAATGGGTTAAAAAACTTGGGCTTTCAATGTTGTGTACTGCAAAGTTAGCTTCTTGAGGTATCTCCGGATTGAGTTTCATGATAGTCAATGCGGAGTCTTTGATAGTTTGTATCAATGCCTTCCCTTCTTCAGTGTTCAGGTTGCCGAAGTTTTCATCAAGAAGTTTAATCGCTGCGCGAAAAAAGGGTTCTTCCTCTACATAACTCAGAACCTCAAATCTTCGCAAACCTTGTATGATGATGGTGGTATTGCCATCCGGCATTATCAGCATTTTAATAATTTTTGCAACGGTGCCCACTCTATATACATCCGATACGGTTGGTTCATCCACTTTGGCATTTTCCTGCGCTATCACTCCTATGATTCGGTCAGATTGATAGGCTTTCTTTACCAATTTTATAGATTTTTCCCGCCCTACAGTGATAGGAAAAACTACTCCAGGGAAAAGGACAGTGTTGCGCAATGGAAGTATGGGTAAAGTAGTGGGAATGTTTTCGTTTTTTATGCCTTCTTCATCTTCTGTAGTGAGTAGTGGAATAAGCTCGGCGCTGTGTTCATCTTGTATGAGTTCGAGTATATGTTTCGATTTTTTTTTCATATCAGATACAACTAATGTAATTGTTCGTTAGTTATAAAGTAATTATCGTATGCAAAAAGTATACATAAAAGGTTTCATAATGTCATTATGACATTTTTTATGTATCTTTGGGTAAGCATATCTAATAACACTGTTGAAATTGTAGTTTTACAATACTTGTGCCATTATTTACAAAGCTCATAACACCTCTGACCTGCAAGATGCATAACTATGCCATTTGTATTATTTTTTTTATGCTCATGCAGGCTTACACCGTTTACGGCCAGCGCGATAAAAAAAAATATATTACAAAAACCATAGACGAAAGCAGCTTTGATACCATAACTGTAAAAAAGTCAGAGTTTCAGTTTGAATTTAAAAATCTTAATAGAATACCTTATTACTACAATCACAACGACTTGCAGCTGATAAAAAAATATGAACAAAAACGTGATTACGTCAAACTTTTGCCATTGTTGGAAAATTATGTGATGAATTTCGGCATAGAAAATTTTTCGAGAGATACAGATTTGCTATGGAGGCTGGGCAATTTGTACGAACTTTTAGAGCAGTTAGAGCGGGCAAAGTATGTGTATAGATTGGCATTGAAAAATCATGCCGGCATAAATTATAAAAAAATATTACGAGCCTACGAAACCATGACCACTACGGAAGTTGACAACCATGTGCCCTTGGAATACTATTATGAGTTAGTCGAATACAGAAGAGCCATAGACACCTTGCATCCTCCCAAAAGCGTATTGCTTAATATGGGTGAACTTATAAACGATGATCGTTATCCAGATTACGGTCCTACGATGAACGTCAATGACAACATTCTTTTGTTTACCAAAAGAAAAAAGGAATTAGCTCCCTCTAAACTTTATTACAGAGAAAATGAAGAACTGTATTACTCAAAAAAGTACGATGACTTTTGGGATGAAGCTGTGCCTTTTTCCAACGTTATAAACTCACATTGCAATGAGGGATCCGCCTGTATAAGTCGTGATGGTAAGACATTGTATTTCGCCCGCTGTAAGGTCACGGATTATCAATACGACTGTCGTGATTGTTTAGGTAGTTGCGACATTTATGTCAGTTATTTGCAAGACGACAGCACATGGTCTGTACCGAGAAACCTCGGGCCAAATGTGAATACTATATTCTGGGAATCACAGCCCACACTATCGCATACAGAAGATACCCTGTATTTTGCATCTGACCGTAAGGGCGGCTTTGGCCTTTCTGACATTTATTTTACTTACAAAAACAAAAACGGAGAGTGGATGCCTGCACAAAACATGGGACCTACTATAAACACCAGAGGCAATGAGGTGAGTCCGTTTTATCATCCTACTCACCATGTGTTCTATTTCAGCTCTAATGGACATCTCATAAATTTTGGAGATCGCGATACTGCGGATTATTCTTATAAAACTTTCGACATATACAAATCCATAAAGCGAGGAGAATTTTGGCAAGAGCCTAAGAACATAGGCCCTCTTGTAAATGGCAAAGGAGACGAATATTATTTCACCATTGATTCCAAATCTAAAGATTTGTTCTATGCAAAATCAGAACCCGATAATTTAAAAAATCTGGATTTATATTCTTTCCCTTTGCCTATGGAGGCGCAGCCCACGGCTACTACCAAGCTCAAAGGTTCGCTCAGAGATTCTACATCCGGAGATCCTTTCAAAGGAATTGTGTCGGTTATAGACATCTCCGATGGAATTGAAGTAGCGCCGAAATACATACGTGACGATGGTAGTTTTGAGTTTGATTTGATTAACGATAAAGATTATTTGTTGATACTGCAAGGTGATGATTTTTTCAGAATAGAGAAGAAGTTTCATCTGCAAGGTGACACAACCTTTGATATCAAGACACACCCCATAAAGTTCAATAAATGGACGTTCGAACATCTGGAGTTTGAAAACGGTAAAGCTGACATACTACCTGAGATGGAGATAGACTTAGACAAAGTGGTAAACTTTATGGTGGACCATCCCTATTTTAAGCTCACCATATCCGGCCATACCGACTCTCAGGGCGATCCTGCTGCCAACCTCCGCCTGTCGCAAAGAAGAGCAGATGCAATTAAAAAATATATAATTGAAAAAGGACACATAAGCGAAAATCGGATACAAGCTATCGGATATGGAAGCACAAGGCCTATAGTAGAGGAGAAGACAGAGGAAGACAGAGCTTTGAATCGAAGAGTTGAATTCCAAATTATAAAACCTACTAAAGAGGAAATCGAACAACTGTATCACGAAGACCAGATGGAGCTGATGCAACAATTGGAAGAACAAAAAAATCAAAGTGAATCTTCTGAAGAGGACAATCAAAATTGATTGAAATACAAAATTGAGTTAGCATCTTGTAGGTTATTGACTATAGCGGGCTTCAGCAATAAAAACGTGCAAAAACACTTAACGGTAATTTTCGCTCAGCTTCATCTTCAACATAAAGTTCTCCCACTTCGAGGGTAGGTACGTTGCCAAAAATATTTTTGATCAGGGATTCTAAAATGAGAGCGGAATACCCCATAGAATAAGAATTGAGAACGAAAAAACTATTCTCTTCTTTTAATATGAGTTTGCAAAGTTTCAATAGCTCATTCAGTTGATCTTCCAAAACCCATTTTTCGCCTTGAGGACCACGCCCGTAAGCTGGCGGGTCGAGTAGTATGGCATTATACTTATTTCCTCTTTTTACCTCTCTTTTTACAAACTTCATGGCGTCTTCGGCCATCCATCGTATGTTTTTAATGTCGTTCAATTCCATATTTTGTTTAGCCCAGTTGAGTACGGGCTTTACTGAATCCAGATGTGTTACAAACGCTCCAGCCTTCGCTGCGGCCATACTTGCCCCGCCGGTGTAAGCAAAAAGGTTTAACAACTCTGCATCTTTTATTTTAGAAGTTTGTTGGTATATATAATCCCAGTTTGGGGCCTGCTCGGGAAATATACCTATGTGTTTGAAAGAAGTAAGGCCTAATCTGAAGGTTATGGCGTACTCGCTGCTGTTGTACCTGATGCGCCATTGTTCGGGCATGTCAGCTTTTAATACCCATTCTCCCTTTTCGGTATTTATTTTGTCTTTTTTGAATATGGCCGTACACAACTTATTCCATTCTTTTTCGTTTAAGTTCATATCCCAGGCAGCCTGAGGTTCAGGACGGGATAAAATGTATGAGCCATATCTTTCAAGTTTCATGTAATTGCCGGAATCTATCAGCTGGTATTCTGAAAAATTGTTTGGTTTTAATAGCTTCATATTCGTATTTTGTTGTGCAGGGCAAACTAACATAGTAATGCTTATGTTTAGTAAATATCTTTCAAATTTCAGACAAACAAAATTGTTCAGACATCGTTATCTCATCTTTGCGTTATATCTGATTATAACTCTGTTTGTATGCTCTGTATATTTTCTCGTTAATGCACCTCAACGTACAACGGATATTGACATTAATAACATTTATAACACATGGAAGATTGTTAAATATTATGAAAATGGAAAACTTGTAGTAAACGACAAAAGATTTGAAACGCGCAGGTTCCGTATAAACAGAGACGGGACAGCTGATTGGATAAACAATGGCAACGAAACTCACATCTCATTCATTATCTATCAGGATGGACGCCACCTTATGGCTGGTACAGGCGATTCTAAAGAGCATTCGGAGATTATTTATGAGTTAACAGAAAATAAACTTCGCTTCGGCAAGCGGAATATACGCTCGCACTATGAGTATGTGATGGTTCCCTATAATTATGTAGCCAATTAGGTTTCTGATGATGGCTCCAGTTTTTTATTGTGCTCTCTAATCATCAACTCTGACATATAAACCTCTTTAAATCGAAATAAATGTTTTTGATAACATTTTTCAAATAAGTATTGCACTTTTGTCACTACAAATGGCAACATAAATGATATACTTATGAAAATAATTTATACCATCGGATTATTGATCATATCGAACATTTTTATGACCCTGGCTTGGTATGGGCATCTTAAGTTTAAAGAGATGGATGGGTTTGCGAGGTTGGGCTTACCCTTCGTAATACTTATCAGTTGGGGGATAGCGCTTTTTGAGTATATATTTCAGGTGCCGGCCAACAGAATAGGTTATCGGGAAAATGGTGGCCCTTTCAATCTGTGGCAACTCAAAGTGTTACAAGAAAGTATTACGCTCATTGTGTTTACTTTTTTTACTATAGTAATATTTAAAAACGAAACCTTTCGATGGAATCATGCAGTAGGTTTTGTGCTGCTCATTGCAGCGGTTTACTTTATTTTTAAAAAGTAAAAGTGATGCTTTAGCGGAGCATTTAACGATAGCCCGTTTTTCAGTTTATCTCTTTTATATATATGTTGATATCATGAGGGGCTTCGAGTGTACCTCCAAAGTATGGAAACAAGTGGTATTTGATGTTATGTTCATCATTGCATGCTCTGGGTAGTTCTGCATAAGCGTCTTTTACATTGAAAATGTAAAAATTGTTTTCGGCAATGATTTGATATATCACTTGCTCAAAGGGCGACACACAAGTCAGGTATTGAGTATGCCGAACACCGTTACAATACACATAGGCGAATATCTCGATGCGGTTATTGAGGTATCTCCAGCCAAATCGGGCGCTGTTTTGCTCATGCAAAGTACCGCAATCAGAAAATCCGAAAAGTTTGTTAATGTCGTACTGTTCTACGCTATCGCTCAGTGTATAGATGGCGCTGCTGTCGAAGTATGCTATGAATTTTAGTTGCTTGCGTTGAAGCAAACTTACTTTTTGTGTAGAGCGATGTGTGCCTGCCTTTATGGTAAAAGTCTCAAAGGTGTATTTGCCGGTGTAAAAATTAAACCTGTCTTTTCTGCAAGATGAACAGATAAAAAGCCCAAACATACATACCGATATGCATATAGTGCGGGGCATAGAAAGCTGTTTGAATGTTGATATATTTAAATATAGTAAATTGTATTATGATTTCAAATACTCTTGTATGGAATTTTTTATGGTAGTGAATACATGCTCGAGGGTATGCTCGTCTTCCTCAAGTAGCGTTACCCTGAAGCCTTTCAGGTCTGAACAAAAAGAAGAAATAGGAACCACACACACACCTTTAGCTCCGAGCAGGTAGTAAACAAAGCGTTTGTCTAAATCCACACCTGGTTCGCTTACCCAACTTTCTACCATATTTTTGATAGAGATATTATCAATGGGTAATGTTTGTGATGGACTAAGCACATCATCTTTGAAAATTATAGTATTGTAAAATGCGCCGTAAGTTTCATTGAATCGAAGCTCCGGCACTTGACTCAGTATGGAAGATATTTTTTTGCTGCGCAAACCGATTTTTTCATTTAATTCTTTGCGGTATAAGGAGTATCGCGGATCGCCCATGATAAGCGGTATAGCCAATTGAGGTAGGGTAGTAGAACAGACTTCTATCATTTTTGCATTTTCCAGTGCGGAGCAAAATTTATCGAAGTCTGGATATTTTTTTCGGTTATAAAACTCCATCCATCCGCACCTTGAGCCGGGCCATGGAAATTCTTTGGAAATACCTTTCATAGATATACCCGGCAAGTCTTCGATTACTTCGGCAAGCGAATATGCTTTTGCACCATTATATGTTATGTTGAGGTATATCTCATCGCTGATGAGCAAAAGTTTAAACTCACGTGCTATCTCTACAATTCTCTTCAAAGCATCCAAAGGGTATACCATTCCGGTAGGGTTGTCCGGGTTGATGATCAGTATTCCTATTACGTTGGGGTTGTACTTTACTTTGTTGTATAAGTCATCAAGATCCGGATACCAATGATTGTCCGGGTCCAGCTTGTAAGTGATAGGTGTGCTGTTGGCGTGAGCGGCTTCTGCAGAAGAGTGTGTGGAGTAGGCGGGAGAAGGCCCGATTACACGTAAGTTTGAGTTTATAAATTGATATAGCTTGGCGATGCCATCGCCAAGCCCGTTGAAGAACAAGATATCATCTGCAGTAATTTGTGCGCCGCCCCGTTTGTTGTTGAGCTCAGCAAGAAATTCCCGCGTTTCTGGTATTCCCTTTGAGTGACAGTAGCGATACGTCTTTTCATCCAGAGTAAGAGAAGAGATGATTTCGCGCATCCATGCAGGCACAGGATTATTTTTTTGCACAGGGTCGCCTATGTTTTCCCAATAGATCTGGCGTCCATGCTTTTGTATTTGCTCTGCCTTTTTTACGATTTCTCTTATTTCGTAGCTCAGCTCTTTGGCTCCCTCACTCAGTATTTTATGCCGCATCGGATTTTTGTTATGAAATAAAGGGTGCAAAGTTAAAAAAAGTTTTGTAAAAAGAGCAGCTATGAATATGAGTAATACACTCTTCTTGGAATGTTTATTTTGCTATATTTGCCATGCACTAAACATTATAAAATTATGAGAAAAATATCACACATCGTATTAGCAACATGTTTTTTAGCACTCGTACAGCCCAATGTTTATGCTCAGTCTGTAGGGGGCGGCATAAAAATTGGTGCGAACATAGCAAAAGTTACCAATGAAGATTTAAAAATAATGCCCGGTGGCCATTTCGGATTCTTTATGCGTGCCGGTGCGGGCAATTACAGATTTCAAGGAGAGGTACTTTTGACAACCGGAGGCTCCAACTACAAAGAGGGAGACGATGTCAGAATAAGCAACATCACTTTTAATCTGGATGTGCCGCTTATGTTTAATTACAAATTTGTAAAGGTGTTGTTTGCAGAAGCCGGCATGCAACCTTCTTATCTCATCACTAATTATAAATTCGGTACGGAAGGAAACAGAATAATAGACGAATTTACCGTAGAGGGCCTTCGCAGAGTGAACTTCGCTCCTGTGTTGGGCTTCGGTGTTGATTTGCAAAAAGTTACCATTGGGTTACGCTTTGTATACCCTGTAACCAGTATGTATGATAAGGAAACGCTGGATGATATAAGAAGATTTTCTGAGGAACTTTACAAAGAGTACAAAAAGGAAAAACAGACTCAAACCATGCTTACCTTCGGGTTCAAGTTTTAAAAATATTATTACCCGGAAAAAGCCTTCGCAAGTATGTGAAGGCTTTTTTATTTTTATTCTTTTATTTTATCTGAAGTTTATGGTACTTGACACGATATTTTAAATGTTGAAAGATGAGTTATTCAGATCATACACACGACCGCCCCGTAGTGGGCATCACGCTGGGAGATTTTAACGGAGTAGGGCCGGAAATCATTTTAAAAACTTTATCCGATCAGCGTGTTGCCAAACTCTGTATACCTGTGGTATATGGGCAGTACAAAATATTTGCCCGATACAAAAAAATGTTACAGATAGAAGAAATGAGCTTTCATTCAATAAAACATATAGGAGAGCTCTTTCCTAAAAAAAATAATCTGGTCACATGCTGGGAGGAAGATTTTGAACTACAACCCGGCAAGGTAACTGCCGAAGCCGGTAAATGCGCCTATCTGTCTCTGAAAAGAGCTACAGACGATATTCTGTCCGGAAAATTAGATGCCATAGTTACCGCACCCATCAACAAAAAAAACATACAAAACCCTGACTTCAGTTTTGTAGGGCATACCGAATATTTGACCCAGGCAGCAGGCATAGAAGATAGTTTGATGTTTATGGTATCCGAACACATGCGTATAGCATTGGCCACCGCACATATACCGCTTCAACAAGTAAAACACAAACTCACCCCGGAATGGATTACTAATAAACTGAACCTCTTGCACAAATCTCTGAAAAATGATTTTGCCATACCCAAACCCAAGATTGCTGTACTGGGCTTAAATCCCCATGCAGGCGAGGATGGACTTTTGGGAGATGAAGAAATAAACATTATACAACCTGCAGTAAATGAATTCAAGAACAAAGGATATTTGGTATATGGTCCCTTCCCTGCGGATGGTTTTTTTGCCTCTAACGTGTTCAGGAAATACGATGCAATATTGGCCATGTATCACGATCAAGGGTTAATTCCTTTCAAACTTACTTCATTCGACAGTGGGGTGAACTTCACGGCAGGCCTTCCTTTTGTACGAACTTCGCCCGACCATGGCACAGCCTACGATGTGGCAGGCAAAGGTATTGCCTCCGAAAATTCTTTCCGTCAGGCGTTGTTTTTAGCCATTGACCTGGTGAAAAATAAAATACAATCTTCTGTTGCCACGTAAATACTGCTATGAACCTACATGTAGTTTCAGATCATCGTACACGAAAAGAGTTCATTCAATTTCCCGTGAGGCTCTATGCCAACGAAAAGAATTGGATACGTCCTTTGGATAAAGACATCGAAGAAGTTTTTGATCCAAAAAAAAATAAATACTTCCGTCATGGCGAATTACAACGATGGATACTTACAGATCATCACCATAAAACCATTGGAAGAGTAGCAGCTTTCATCAACAGAAAAACTTACAACACTACAGAGTACAAAACCGGCGGAATGGGCTTTTTTGAGTGTATAGAAAATCAGGAGGCAGCGTTCATGCTGTTCGACACATGTAAGGCATGGCTCCAGGAGCGGGGCATGGAAGCCATGGATGGCCCTATTAATTTCGGTGAACGCGACAAGTGGTGGGGCGCCTTGGCAGAAGGCTACGATAAAGAACCCAATTACTGCATGCCTTATACCATGCCGTATTACATTTCTTTTTTTGAAAACTACGGGTTTAAAAACTATTTCGAACAATACACTTACAGCATGCCCGTGCAGTCGGAAATGCCCGAAAAATACAAGGAACGCGCCATGCGCATAGCTCGCGATCCTAACTATAACTTTAAAAATTATGACAAGAAAAAACTGGAAAAATTTGCTGATGATTTTTTATACATATACAACAAAGCATGGTCAAAACACGGTGGCGTGAAAGGCATGAACAAAGCTCAGGCTATGAGCATATTTAAAAAAATGAATCCCATAATAGATACCGATATAGTTGTGTTTGCCTACTATAAAGATGAACCTATTGGATTTTTCATCATGATACCGGAGTTGAACCAACTCTTCAAGCATCTCAATGGACGGTTCGACCTCTGGGCTAAGCTCAAATTTTTATATTACCAAAAAATGGGATATTGCAGAAAAATGTTTGGCGTGGCTTTCGGCATCATTCCTGAATATCAGGGTAGGGGAGTGGAGGGGGCTGTAATTATTGAAGCAGCAAGAATCATACAGCCAAAAAATAAATACGATATCTTCGAAATGAACTGGATCGGAGATTTCAACCCTAAGATGATTCATCTGGTAGAATCCTTTGGGGCCACCATCGCTAAGAAACACATTACCTACCGAAAAATTTTTGACGAAAGCAAACCCTTTTTCAGGGCTAAAGTGATAGATTAATCAGAACTTTTTAGTAAATGCAATGTTATAGCTACTATGAAAACGAAATACACATTGGTTGTGGCGGGTATATTATTAGGTGCCGCTTTGGGATATGTTTATTGGGCTAATGTGGCATGCCTGTCCGGAACATGTCCGTTAAACTCTACTCCTTATTTGACCTTGCTCCTTTGGGCCTGGATAGGGGGCAACTTAGGCAGCTATATAAGTGATCGGTATAGCAGGAAAAGAAAATCTTGCAGCAAATAGAAGATTTTTTGTAGGGTATTGTTTGGTGTAGCATTGTTTGAAATGTCGTGCCACTCATTATTGTAATGAGGTGATAGTTCTTGTTTACATACATTACATTTTGTGCCAGATTCCGCAAAAGTGGTGTTAACTTTTTGATCGAATCCCAACGCTTAGCGATAGAAAAATGAACAATCAAGGAGTAATGGTAATATCCTAAAAAGTGTCTATGTGTAGTTACTTTTTTTACAAACATGGTACTTTTTTTATTCGTTACATAGTTGCATGAATGGAAACTTAGATAAGGGCTACGCCTTCGCTCCGTTCCCATTCATGCAAGTATTCATCATTAAAAAAACATTGTGTTTGTAAGAAAGCAACTTCACTTTGTATAAACAAGTTCGGATATTACTAAACAAAAATGCTATGGCTTCAACAATCGAAATGTTTTTGTTGACAAACCATCTTGTAAGTTAAGCAAGTAAATTCCGGATTTGTATTCATCAAGATCAATCGTAACTACATCCACACCTGCATTTACCTGATATTTTTTCACAAACAGTATCCGACCTGTAAGATCCATTAATTGCATGTGTAAAACGAAATCATTTTCAGCCTGTAGTTGAATTAATGCTTGATTTGCATGAGTAAACCAAATTTTAACTTCATCGTCAGATTTAATTCCCTTCTTGCATTCAACTAGTATGGGAATTGATATTTCTTTGTTTCCTTTGCTGTCAATATATACCAAACGGTAATAAAGGCTATTAGAGGTTGGATTCAAATCTTGATAGTGATATGTTTTGATGACATCACTAACAGCACTAACACCTGCTCCCGAAATTGTGGACAGTTCACTAAAATGCATTCCATCCTCTGAGCGATGAACTGAAAAAAGCACATTGTCAGTTTCGGATGCGGTGATCCATTTTAAATTAACAACATCACCGTCACAAGATCCGGTAAATGAAATTAAGCTCACCGGCAGCGGATTGATCGGGTCAATCGTACCAAAAGTAAAGGGACTGTAATGTGCAACAGTTTCAGAAGACTCTACGAATCCATTTGCTATGGTGCCTGTACTATTTGCAGCATTTCTACCACGATTCCACCACTGAGTGGTAGAAACCGATCCGAAATGATCTCGGTCACTCCAATGAGCAACGACCAACTTGGTTGCATCCACTATATTATCATCTTCCAAAGCCATCCAATAGAGTCTGACGTTAACGGGTGTTGTACCGGATATTTTAGTAATATCCCACCAACGAAATATACTCACATATACCAACCCCAGTGGAAGGGGTTCGAGAGGACTATAAGTACCGTATCCACTATTTTGGGCATCTACTTCAATCACGTTTTCAGAAGTGTTGGTAGTTCGCACCCCGGCACGCATATATCGTGTACCTTCACCTACCGGAAAGTCATATAAATTGTCAGTATTTGTATGGCGACGCAAATTACCATCCACAAATGAATCACTTGAACCACCACTAATGCCACCTAAGGCTGCATTCGTAACATACAAGTAGTGTGTTCCTGTCTCAATGTTTCGATTGGTTAGGGTTAACACTCCATTACGATTTACTATTGCATCTCCCGAGCTTCCCCCTACTTCTATCGGATCGTTTAATATAATTACACCACCTGTTTTATTCACTATTAAATTCCAGAAACGTTCAGGAGACGATCCGCCTACATCAATCGTTTGATTACCACTACCCACAAAACGTATCGTAGACTCTCCTTGTTTAAAAGAGGTTTCCGGTTCATTGTTCACCCAATTGCCGTGCAAGTACAAGTTGCCTTCGGGAGAGCCAAACGAGCCATCACTCATATCCAAATTGCCACCTGTATTGATTGTTAAGTTTCCGTTAATGGTAGCTACCGCATTACTTGATTCGATAAGTAATATCCCATTTTCACTGCTTGGGTTTGTGCCTTGCATGGTTATGTTTTGACAAGTAAGTTGCGCCGAATTCAATAACTCAAATACTAAATCGCCACCTCCAGCCGACTTATTTATTATAATATTACCCCCTGCGGTAAGAGTTGCTGTATTTTGAATGGTAAGATTGCGATTGGTGCTGGAATTTGAAGACAAACTCAAGTTGTTACAAACAGCCGCACCTGTACCCCCTATAACACAGTTATTCAAAGCAGATTGATCAATCGTTACATTAGTTGTAGCAACAGGTATTGATTTATTCTGCCAATTTTCACAATTAAACCAATCGGTAGATGCATCTCCTACCCACACTCCGGCATTAAAACCACCAGGGTTTATATCAATAGTATAACCACCCGCAAAGTTATACCCACTTGTGGAATAATTGGAACAAGAAGAATACGAACACCAATTCGAGGGATTGTTTACTCGGTCTATCCATTCGCGTTGAGAAGCTGGTGTGATGGGACCGCAATATTTACTAAAATCTGTAGATGATGTTGGATTAGAGAAAAAACATTCCATGCCGGGAAATTTATTGGAATGTTGCGTAGGATTTGTAGTACAGCTGGCAGACCATGCTCCGTTAGTTGAAAAGCCAAATAGAATAGCCGAACCGGGTGTATATGTAGCATCGTGAGTGCCTCCGGGATTACTCCATGTCCCTCCTTGCATCATATACACTTGATCTCCTCCATTATTTAAGTTAAAATAATTAGTCGCTCCGTTTAAAGAAGAAAAACTCCAATTAGCATCCGGGCTAACTCCAGTATGTTCTGTATGCCCATTACCATCGAAACGAAAAGTAATTACTGTTCCGGCAAGAATTGTGCCTCCTGTTCTTGTTGCACGAATGGTACCTTCAGTATCGCCCCACTGGTTAGGATTGCATCTTTCATAGCCATTGTCGGTAAAATCAATCGTAGTGCCCGTTGTTATATCTTTAAAACATACAAAACTAATTTCATCTCTCCCTTCAGTTGCACCGTCACAACCATTTCTGTTTGCATTAACTCCTAAGATAAGCAAATCCCCTCGATTGAGCGTTGTTTGTGAGAGAAGGGTGTTTGTCAAAAGAATAAACAAAGCAAGGATCATATGATGTAATGTCATATGCACTATATTTAAAGACTTAGATTTGTAATACATCCGAAACATATATGTTGATTATGATTAACATGTAAACCCACTGTTATTTTATTTCAAAACCAATGCATGGATATGATTATAAATTTTGTTCAGAATCACACAAGCGTTATCGTCTGAAGTTCCAAAATCTTGCGTGTACACACCTGAAGTAAACGTAGCTTGCGCCATGAGACACATGTGATAAATCAAACCGGCACATGTAGTAAGCTGAATTTTTAACTTCATTTTCTTTTTACATTTCTCCATACAAATTTCTCTCTTTCCTAATGCAGCAACAACCTCAAACATATGGTTTACTTATAAAAACAAATTGTTAAGAATTTGTAAAACCGCTGTTTGAAAGTAGAATTTCATTTACATTTAA
>JANWYS010000049.1 GCA_025054875.1 Cytophagaceae bacterium
AAGTGAGTTGTTTTTTGAAAGATTAATTAGATTAAAAACTAAAAAAAATTCAAAAAGGTTATGCAACAACTACACTTCTTACAAACTTTTTGGGATACTACCAAGTTTTGAAATGCTAAAAGTAATACTTCTATTTGACAAAATGGGACAACATGCGACAACTGGAAAAGGATAGAATTGTGCTTTCAGCGATGTATGCAGCTTAAAGCTGATTATTTATCTTTTTTATCGCTCGTAAGGAAAGGCAACTTTGAATCAGATAATATGGATAACAGGCCGTGGATTCCGCCAAAGACATACAGCCTGTCACTATTTTCCTTGTCATCACCCTTTCCGTTGATAGAGTTATAATTCTCAAAAACACATCTGCACTTTTTCCACTCTGCCATAAACATGTCTTTAGATTTTTCGGCCAGTATTTTAGCCTCTTTTTCAAATCCTCTATTACGCAAGGCCAGATAGGTAAGCAAATTCATTGGCCCCCAAACTCTACCTCTCCAATAGTCTTGTTCATGAAATGCACTATCGTTTCGAGATATGGAGGGCATCATATAGTCACCGAAAAATTCTTTTTCATTGTAAAAATGTTCTTCAATCATGCGTTTAGCTTGCTTTTTAGTGGGCGCATTGGTAAGCAATGGATAAAAGCAAGTGGGAGATAATTTGGGACTAAATTCACCGTTGTCTGTTCTTTTATTTTTAAAAATTCCTGATTTTTCATCCCAAAGATTCATCAAGTTTCGAGAGTATTTTTCTGCGCGGGTCAATGCTTCTTTTTCAATGTCATTTCTGCCTAGAATTTTAGCTATTTGAGCCAAGTTATTGCAATCAAAGATGTATAAACTGTTCAAACCTACATCCCATAGTTCGAGCCTGTTTTCGGCTTTGTTAAAAGGAATATCATCATACATAGGAGAATTGTCTAATCCGGATTCTAATGATGCTCCAAATCTATCGTGTACTCCCTGCTTGGGATATTCCCATGGGTTACCCGTCACGGGTTCGTAATAATTCGAACCCCAGCATAATAAACCTTTGTAATCTCTGTTTTGAGGCCACCAACGATTCCAAGAAACTAATTTTTCAAAAGATTCTTCTAAAAACCATTTCTCTTTAAAAATGCTATATACCCACAAAAAGGCTAAGGTGCCTACAGGTGGGAAAGAGCGATCTCTGCTCACCATACCTGTAGCGGTAGCTACATTAGGTACAAAGCCTTCTTTGGTAATTTCGTTTGTCATTTCGATAGCGTTGAAATAAGCACTTGTCTTGTTCCCAATGAATGCAGCTAGTATAGAGGCAAAATAACTGTCCCAGGCGAATATTATGTATCCTCCATTCCAATATGCCCACATTCTGCTTGGAGAGGAAATTACTCGATTATATATGGGGTCATATGTCATGTTCCAGTTTACAACAGTGCATATTGCATCTGCTACTTGGCTCAAGTTCCCATACTTGTTAAGAGATTTTAAATAATTAGCTTTTTTATTTTCGATCACTGAACGCGCTTCGCTTAAAGAATATTTCTTACCGGAGCTGATGACTATCTCCTCATCAAAACGTATGGCAAAATATGGATTAAGCGAATACGAATAAGGTTCATTGATTTTTTTTCCGGTAAAAAATACAGAAACTTTTTCGTTGCTTGTGTGAGCATTTATACTATCGTTGTCCAAATAGGCATATCCGGGGAAATTCCACAAGAATCCGCAATCAATAATCAAAGTAGGTGTTTTAATTTTTTTGATTTCAATGGGCGATACGATGATGACCAGATTATTGGAATCTGTGGCCGACTGAACTCTGAACTTCGTGTCGAACCACTCAACCTCCAGTTCAGAAAAGTCATGATTATTTGATATGGGCCCCGGGGTAACTATTTCCTCTTTATTTCCCCTTTTTACAAGGGCTTCTTTCAATTGCCATCCTCCTGTGTATTCTTTGATACCTATGTTTACAGAAAAGCCATAGGGCATTAATACATGCGATAATAAATTTCTATGATTCCATAACTTCCATCCTTTTATTTCCTGAATTTTGAAATTTTTATATTCCTCGCCGGATGGCCTTTCGGATTGAATTTTAGAAAAATTATGATTCGATGATGGCTTAGGTAGCCCGTAAAAAAAAGCGGGAATTCCTATCGCGGCTATGGAAGTTTTTTTTATAAATGAACGTCTCGAAAGCTCATGTTTTGCCATGCTACAGAATAGTTGTGGTTTAGTTTAAATAAATTTTACGAATTTTAAGCCGGCCTTCAAGTTTGAAGTCTACAACAAATACAAGTTCAATAATGTTTTTATAGTCTAATTTTATTTTAGAGTTTGTTGTTTTCCATGTGTTTTCATTAAGGTCTATAGAGTATGTTTTAAAATCTTTGTCAGGAGAGATATTCGGTGTGAGGTATAGTGCGTTAGTTTTTCTTCCGTATTTGTCGGTCAATTCAATTGAAACTTTCAATTCTTCATTACCATCGTATTGAGCTGAGATGACAAGTTGTTTATAGGCAGAGAAATCTGCATAGTTTAATGTTTTTCCAAAAATTACTTTTTTCAATTCATTGGCAGATTGTTTTTTTTCGACAATCAAAGTGCCCACTTCGTTGGTTAATTTTATTTCTCCGGATTCTACCCACCATGATGTATTGGCTTCTTTGAAGTCGTCTATGATGTTTTCAATTGTTGAGGCACTATTTTGAGTTCTTCTCTCTAAGGCCTCTTTTGAATACGCTGTAATATCATCTATTTCTATTATGCCAGAGAAAGGTATTGTGCCTGGATTTACAACAAACATCAACCCGTTAAAGACGGGATTTTCAATTGGTTTCCCATCTTTGTCTACCAGCTTATCGGAGTAATCGAAAATGTATTCTTTCCATTCGTTATCTAAAGGTAATCTTGTATACGCTCCGGAAGCCATTGCCACCGAACCGGTGAAGTCAATACGAAATATGGGTTCAGTAGAATTTCCACGTGCCCTTGCTTTAAACTTTATTAATGGTGTTTTTGATAGATCTATCATCATGTTTTCCTTAAATCCTCTTCCAAACAGGTGGTCCCAACCTCCACCATTTTGACATATTATTTGAAGATATCCTAAGTCATTATTTATTTTCAATTCATCTTTCGTGGCACCCCACCAATACCATCCAAAAGGTTCTGAAAAGTCGTCAATTTCTATGACAAGATTTGATTTGTCTTTATCCCTCAAAAATTTTTTCACATATGTATTTTCAGTCGAAACAATTTCCATTTTTGATAAGTATAACTTCGCTTTGAGTTGGTCATTGTTAAATATTAAAAAAATTTGTTTTCTATGGTCAGCTTCATTGCTATGAAGAACTGTAGACACATCTATGATGTTTTCAGTCCAATCTTGCAGAGTTTCCATGCTAGTAATGATAGATTTCTCAGACTCTCCCAGCGATTCGTCGGAGATTATCAAGTCTATTTTTTTCGATACATCAGATTTTGCGAAAAAACGAATTGCATTCCCTTTATAGTTTTCAGGTAAATTTAGTTTCAATACACCCAAACCGGATTTTTCTCCATTGAGTAGCAAAACGTCTGCATCATTTGCGCATAACAAGTTCTGGCACTCAAAATTCAAACTATTTTCAATTTTAACTTTTATGGGATAGGCATCATTAATTTTTTTAAAATTGGATTTCCTTTTGCTGATTTTAATCAAAGAATTTTCTGTGTATCGAAAATCTTGATATATGGGTTTGATTTGCTTTGTTGAGGTATAGCTTTCCGTGTAACCAATATCACTAATAGTTGCTTCAAAAGATTTACAGCCAACTATAGAGAGTACAGCTGATGTGAAAGCTACGAAGTTCAATATTTTTTCTATCATGATAAAATTTATTTAATAAATGGTTTACCAAAAGTTAGTGTTACAAAATCGAAATGTAGCTTTACGCTTTGTGAACTACTAACTTTAATGTTAAATCCCATGATTTTATCTAAATCCCATTTTTTGTTTCCACCGCCTCCCCAAAGCGTAAGTGGAGAGCGTTGAGCAGTGCTCAAAGGAACGCTTACTAACTTCCATCCTACCCAATCTAAAGGTATTTCTGTAGTGTATCCATCCTCGCTCAGATATGGGCCGTTGTTTCCACTAAAACCCAATCCTCCCATTTCATAGTTTCCATCACCGTCATCGTCTTCATTGAATTGAATGAGTAAGTTTACTCCGGAATATTTTTTATCGGAGTGAATGTAGACATTAAAAAAAACTTTTGAGGGGTCATTTTCAGTGATAGGGAAATACTTCAACGAATTGTACTCGTTAAACCCCAGGCTTAAAATCTCTTTGGTTTTTGTACTTGCCGGTTCATAAATTCCTAAACTGAACATACCTTGAAGGGGTTTTACTCCCATATTGAACCTGGAGATTCCCGCAGCAGAGGCACCTCCCGGGTCTTTAACTTTCAAATTTTGATCCCAATCGTACAGCACAAGACATGAGTTGCTGCTATAGTCTTTTTCAGTTGCAATACGTATGGTGTCCACATATGTATCCTTGATTCCGAGAATCTCAAATCGGATCAATACATCTTCACCTGATCTGAAAAAATACATGTTGTCTGAGGAACCATCCCATTTTACCGTGTTTGAATCTACAACCTCTGAAGTAGATGTAATACGTTTAACAGCTTCTGAAGATGTTGATTGAGCAGTAATTCTCCATGTAACAGGTTGGTTAAACTTAGCATAAAACTTCAATGGCTCTGTGTCAAATCTTACAGTCTGTTTATTGCATGAGAAAGGGGTCAACAGAACAAAATTTTCATCTGCAGATACTTGGGAGGGACCTAAAATTTCCGCATTTCGTTTGCATCCAGAAAGAAAAATGATTAGTAAAACAA
The DNA here is from genome assembly GCA_025054875.1 of Cytophagaceae bacterium. Taxonomy (GTDB): domain Bacteria; phylum Bacteroidota; class Bacteroidia; order Cytophagales; family Cytophagaceae; genus JANWYS01. The sequence goes on from JANWYS010000049.1 coordinate 4,877, forward strand.
CCGCAACCAAGCTTGGTTTTAAAAGAGGTATTCTATATTGAAAATTTTTTCTCATAATTCATCTAATTTTAATTTTTAGAGAACTCGCTAAGCGGCCCATCCGGCGATATGATAATGAATGAAATGGAAGTGTTGTAATGATCAGTGGTAGCAGGGAACCATTTGTTATGAAATATCACCTCTACACCCATTAATGATTTGGGGTTCTGAACGCCGTTTCCCTTCCCCGATTTGAGAAAACTTGAATATGGTATTGATACCAACTTCCAACCTATCCAATCTAACTTCAAATCGTATATGTAGAAATCATCAAACTTGTTGCCTTCAAATTTTTGATCGTTATTATCATCTTCCAAAAGGTTGAATTGAATGTAGTTGTTTCCGTTTCCATATCCCAGTACATATAGGTTAAGATATACTTCTTTAGGATCATAGTTTTGATCTTGCAGCAAGTAATAAGGCTTAGAGGGATTACGTTCTTTTGCTAAATATTTGATACTTCCTAAGTAAGACATAGCTGGAGCAGAGGTCGAAACATCTAACGAAATTTTTTGTAGCGGCATATCTGGATGTTCAGACCAATCAGTATTTATAAGAAAGAAAAATTCTGAAGCTCCATAATCGTAAAATGAAAAATCGTTTACTAATGAATTGCCTGCACCATCAAGTCTAAAATTGGTGATTTTCGTGATCGTATCGTAGTATTTAGTTTCGTGTCCTCTTATTTCTAGTTCAGCCACTACTCTTTCACTGGTCTCAAATTTAATGGGGGGTTTTGACTTGCCATACCATCTTGCACTAGATGCATTTAGTTTTTCTGAATAGCCGGAAAAAGAAGTTTGAGCCCCACTGTTCAACCCTCTGAGATTTATTTTCCAATAAGCTTTTTCAGAAAAAAGGGCATTAAACCATACTGTGTCATAGTTTTGAAAGTCAGCAATTGATAGATTAAAAGAAAATGGTTCCAATAATTTAAAGTTAGGGCTTACCTCTAATTTAGGCCCGATGACATCATTTTTTTTCAAGTCTCTACATGAAACAAAAATGATACAAAAGCTGATGAGAATGCTGTAAGTTTTTAAGTCAGATCTCAGCATGGCATACACATTTTAGAATCCCAGTGAATAGAATAAGAAAATTTGATTTATGTTGAAGCTGTTCATTGCATCCTGTTTGTTTTGATAAGCTAATAGGTTGGAGTGCAAAGAAACAATCGAATTGTTTGCAATTCTGTATTGCAGGCCTACGGTATACCATCCTTGGCTGGATTTCATTTCAAAAGTGTTGAATGATGTGATGTCGTTAAAGTCGTCTCGAATTGCTAAATATTCATTTCCGGAAGCATTCAGATATTTGTATCCTAAGCTGAAATCAAATCTTTTTGCAATCTCAAATAGGGCTCCTGCATCTACCAACAACGATTTGAAGTTTACAGGCACCGAACCACTCCTTGTAGTATTTTCCATGCGAGCTGCGCCTCTGAGTTGTATGATTCGTTTGGTATTTATCAGTTTGTACAAGTTAAGTTGGTTGCCTGCCCTCAGTGATGTGAATTTTCTCAAACTGAAAGAACCTTCTCCCACAATTTCTGACAACAGATCTGCCCCCACTTCAAAATTCATTAAGCTATCTTGTGTGTTGGAGATGTTGGCTGTAAATCCGGACCTGTTGGGAGTGGCAATACCATATGGTTGGACATTGCCATACTGAGGCAAAAATGGCATTAATCGTTGGGTTATTGATTTGTTGTATATGTTGAGATCCGTCACACGATCCAACAAAGTCTGCACTCTTGCGTTGTTTCCCATATTTACAGTTGGAAACATGGAAGGCGATATTTCATTTATTATTCTCAATGATTGTGCGGAAGGGCTGTAAAACTGTGGCCCTACGTTTCTGTATCCCACTTCCAACTTTATTTTTTTGTTTTTGACAAATAAACTTGCGTCGTAGAAATAATCATTTTTATTTACCTCTCTTAAAGGATATCTCTCGCTATATCTGTAAAATGATTGTCCGGCTTCGCCTCGCAAACCCATCTTTATTTGTTTGTCTAAAAACATTACTTCAAAATCATTAGTAAGCACAGTATTTTTTAGAGAATAACTGGAATCTAAGCTTGTGCCGGTGATGTCAAAAAAATGAACTAAGTTGCCTGAAGTTTTAAAATATTTGCTTTGTATGACTCCCAACTTACCTCCAACAAGCAATCGGTCGGGATTAAGGTAGTAGAGTGTAGTGGTAGGCAACTGTTGATTGTTGGCTCTAGAGCGCGTGGCAAACCCTCTAAAGGAGATTTGTTTCAAGATTTTTTTGTTCAAAGCAGCTTTCGTGCTGGCATCAAAACCTTGAACCCTCCATTTGTTTCCATTGTTGAAATTTTCATAATGAACAACATCTCTTCTTATTTTAAAAATGTCGGCTTCGTAGGTATTGTATATTTCATCGTTGTTGTAAAAAGTATACGGAGTCAATCCAATGTCAATATCGCCTACCTGAAATGCGAATTTGTCGGCTATAGTTCCTTCTAATGTTATTTGTCGTATTTCTGCACTAGCGCCTGTGTTAAAAAAAGCTCCGAACTCATTTTTACCCCTCATGATTGCCGTAGCAGATATTTTGTCACTTGGTTTCCCCACTATACCTAAGTCTATGAATGTGAATCCTCCGGTACCTTGTTTGTTTGATATGGTATCACCAGATACTGCATTACCTCTCAATGTGGTGTAATTAATGGGAGTACGATGTAAGCCAAAAAATGATATGTTTTTATTTTGGCCATATGTGTAGTTGATTACAAACAAAAAAGAAAGAATAAAAACGTATTTTTTTTTCATTTTTTAAAAGAAAATTTTGAATTCTAAAGATGTTTCTGTGCCTTTTAAATTGTCGAGTACAAAGCTTTTGTCTTTGTGATCAAACCATGTGTGTCTAATGTATATGCTTGCAATTTCATTTAAGTTATAATCTAATCCTATGCCTTTCGAAACTCCTGTCTGATTCATAGGATTTCCATTTTCTCCAAGTGTTGTTCGCTTATTACCTCGGGCAATCTCATAACCATACTGAAATATTATGTGAAATTTTGAAGCAAAGTTGTATGTAATAGTTGCCTCTTCGTATATATATCGGAAAAATGATGCGTCAGAAAATATAGGGAATGGGCTTACTACATCAGATACAGTGTTACAGTTTATGAAATTGAATGCATACAGTGTTCTCCCGAAAACACTTGTTTTGTACTTCAAATTAAAGTTTACCGTGTTGTATGATTTCCTGTACGATATAGAGTCTGGATTTTCTTCTATTTTTATTCTTTCAAAGTTTCTCATGAAAAACTGAACCAAGTCATTATACGGGCCGAATGAATTTACATAAAAAGCAAACCGGGATCTGATGGCTGCAAAATTTCTGTGCTCAAAGGTGATGACGTTAAATTCGTTGCTCAACTCCTGATTCCAACCTAATCCAAAACTAGCTTTTAATCTGCGAATCTGAAATTCTACATCGGTATTCACTCCATGCCGGTTATTTGTGAGAATGCCGAGATCGGTAACCAAACCGGGAAGAAAAGTGATGTCATAGGCACCTTTTGACTGTAAGCCCAATACATCTGTATCGTAAACGGCACTATTCATGACTTCACTCACCAGGTTGTACAGGTTACGTCCCATGTAAAAGTATTGAACGCTAAATGGCAACTTCAAAAAGTTTTTTCTGTTAAAATTCATTTTCATTACAACGGCCGGATTCCAATCTTTTTTTACCAGAACATTTTGATATCGTCCGGCACCTATTTCTGAGAAAAATGTGAACTTATTGTGATAAAATTCACTGGTTATGGTGTGTATGGAAGCACTTTTGTAGTTGTTGTTGAAATTCTCTTCGTAGCCCATTGAGTTTGATGAGTTGTAAGCGATATTGTGCCTTCCGAAAGACTTTGACACTTTCCCCCCCACAAATACAATTGCAGGGGCTATACCAATTGTGTTGTTAAAAAATCCGCTGCCTGCAGTTTTACCCAGTAAAAGCGTGGTTGAAAATTGTTTGGGTAATTCTGTGATTTCAATACCTAACCCTTGTATACCACCATAGATGTAGCGATTGTCAAATTTTGCTGAAATATTGCTATAGTAATTCGAGAATTGCTCTTTTGAGCTTCTGTACCACAACCATGGAGGGCGGTAAAATTCATTAAATCTTTGAATGTTAGCTCCCAATGTCAATGACGATAGTTTGTGCGATTCGTTTATGGTAAGTTCTACCATTCCTATTCTGGTTGGCACTTTGGCTCTTCCGCCCATGCGTTGAAAGAGTTGGCCATAGCTTGGCTGAACTTTTTGATCAAATCCCATGTAACCATGCATAAAAGCCATTCCAAAATCAAACTTCACCGGGCCACGCTCTCCTCTGCAGGTAAGTTCTAAAAATGGGGTGTTTTGCCATCCGTTCACAAATATTACTCTCGGTCTCATTCCTCCATAAAGTTGATGCATATTTCTATATGATGCCTCAAACCTTGCTACCCCGGAGAAATTAAGCTTAACTCGGCCTATTGAATCAAATGAAATGTTGTTGTACAGTTTGCTTATACTTAATGAATCAGCCGAGGCTTGTTCAATTGTTGCCGAGCAAACTAAAAAATGAACTATGATGAAAAACCTATGCTTTTTACAAAAAAAATTCATACACACCTAAAATAAGAAACAAAACTGACTCCTCTGAAAAAGGAGGAGTCAGTTTTATTTTGGGGCTTAATATACTACAACTTTGTTAGAAATGACTGTTTCGTTGTCAGACGATTTAATTTTCAACAAATATACTCCTTTAGGCAAACCTTGTTTTTCAAAGTTTATAGTTTGATATCCGCTTGAGATGAAGCCTTTATATAGCTCGTAGTAGGTTTCACCGGTCATATTCACTAAATCAATTGTGTACTCTCCGGCCTCTCTGAAGTCCGCTCCAATAGTGAACATGCCGGCATTCGGATTGGGATAAACGGTTGAATTTTCAACATAGTCGGCAGGCATAACAACGTTAGTAGGTGGAGTAATAGTGCCTCCTAAAAATATTTCATTAATTATTATTTCTGCTGTATACGGTTCTAAACCTGCACATGTTATGAACCCAAATTTAATTCCTTTAATTTTAGTAAAGTCTACACCCGTTGCAGAACTAAAATCCAAATTCCGTATCACAGGTGTAGAACCCAATGTTAAAGGGACAGCAGATGATTCGGCGTTTGCATCATCTATTAATTTTACTTCTAATGTTATAGTCCCTGATCCTGGTTTGCTGGCTTTTATGGAAAGTGTTTTATTAGAGCTTATATCAACATTGTTTGCAAAAGTATTTTTAAAATAAGCTTGGTAACATGGATTGATAGCATTGGCATGTATGGTAAAGGCTCCTGGTGTTTGAGAGTAACCTAGAGAACCTGTACCCACAAATACATCAGCCCAAGATTGTCCTCCCATTCCCACAATATTTCCTCCAAATTTGTTGTTGTAAGTTGTAGCTGTAAAGGTAACTTGTGGGCTTGGGGGCGCTGGTGCTCCCAGTACTAAGTCATCAATGACTAAAGTATAATTTCCGTCAGAGGGGCAATCTTGAAATTCAAAAATAATACCATCTATCAGAGCTGGATCTACACCACCTGAAGTTTTTACGGATGATAAATCTAATGCCACGTTTCCGGTAGTAGGGCCAGCAGTAAATGTAGTTCCATCTGAAGTATTTGTACCTTGTGTTAACTTGATGGCAATTGTAGCTGACGGTGTACATTGTGCTGAAAGTGTGATGTAGTTGTTTGATGCGCCGGATAGATTAACCTTGTCCGAAGTAAAAATATTTTTAAAAGAAGTTGCATAACAACCATTTACACCAGTTGCCGTTACAGTGAGACTGCCGTTTTGTGAATAGCTGAGGCTACCTTGGCTCACAAATACATCATTAAAATTTACTTTTCCTCCGCCTGTAAGGTCAGTGCCGGTAAAATTGTTGGTATACGAAGTTGTCGTGAAAGTAACTTGACCATAGGAAATGCAAAAGCTGAACATTCCTATTAAGAATAATTTGAGGTTTATTTTTCCCATCATAAGAGTAAATTTTTAAGTGTACATTTTACATTTGTATTACAAATATACGATTTGATTAATCTTTAAAGCAAATTTTTTAAAAAAAAAATTATATTATTATGAGTTTATGATATTAGAGTATAATTTTATTGCTTTCTAATGTAATTTTATGGAAACAAAAAAAGGATATGAAAATTACGACAAGGTACATGTTGCTATTGATTGTGTAATTTTTGGCTATTATGAAAGACAACTCCAAGTTTTATTAATTCAGAGAGATTTTGAACCTGTAGTTGGAGAATGGTCATTGATTGGAGGGATACTGTCTGAAGATGAAGATTTGGATGCTGCTTCACAAAGAATTTTAAAATACAATACCGGACTTGACAATGTTTTCATGGAGCATGTTCATGTCTTTGGCAAAGTACATAGAGACCCATTAGCACGGGTTGTTTCTGTAATGTATTATGCTTTGATTAATCCTATTGATTACAACCACAAGTTGATCCCTCGAATGGGGGCAAAATGGTTTCCAATAAACAACATACCTAAACTAATATTTGACCATGAAGAGATGCTCAAGATGGCTTTTGATACGTTGAAGAAAAAAATAACACGAATGCCTATAGGTTTCGAATTATTACCTCCAAAATTTACTATGCCTGAACTGATTCAGTTGTACGAAGCTATACTTCAAAAATCGTTAGATAAAAGAAACTTAAGTAAAAAAATTTTTTCATTGAAGATTTTGCGAAAACATAACGAGAAACAATTTAACACTTCTAAAAAAGGAGCGTTTTTATATTCTTTCGACAAGAGAAAGTACGAAGCCCTTACTAAAAAAGGTTTCCTATTCGAAATATAAATCAGTTTTTTACATCATTCATAAAACCAATCTAACCATACTTAAATGCAATTAGAGTGTACAAATAGCTCACAGGCAATATATGTTAAAAAAAGATGATTTGTTTACTCATATAACCATGTGGCAACATTATTATAATAAAGATTTCTTTTGTTATTAATTGTACAAAATACAATTAAGCTTTATATTTGGATTTTTAAATTAATTATTTGTATGGCAATATTAGTAACGGGAGGAGCTGGGTTTATTGGTTCTCATGCAGTGCGTGACTTAGTGAAAAACGGTTTTAAAGTGGTTGTAATTGACAACATGATATATGGCCATAAAGAAGCCATAGTGGATAGTGAGGTTACCTTAGTAGAAGGTGACATTGGTGATAAAAACTTATTAAAAAATATTTTCACTCAACATAAAATTGAAGGTGTAATACATTTTGCCGCATATGCTTATGTTGGAGAGTCTGTAAAAGAACCTCTAAAATACTACAAAAACAACGTAGCCTCTTCTTTGACGTTGCTGGAGACAATGCTGGAAAACGACTGCAAAAAAATAATATTCTCTTCCACATGTGCTACGTATGGCAATCCTGTACAAATACCCATCACAGAGTCTCACCCTCAATCTCCCATTAATCCGTATGGATGGAGCAAATTAATGCTAGAAAAAATCATAATGGATTTTCATCGAGCTTATGGTTTTGAGTATGTATTTTTGAGATATTTCAATGCTTCAGGCTCTTCGAAAGAAGGAATAATTGGCGAAGATCATGAACCGGAAACTCATTTGATTCCGTTGGTATTGCGTTCGTTGCTACCAGGAGAGCCTCCGATTACCGTTTTTGGAACAGATTACGATACTCCCGATGGTACATGTATACGCGATTACATTCATGTGGAAGATTTAGCCAGTGCTCACGTAAAAGCATTAAGCTACATCCTGAATGGAAATCCTTCCATAGCCTTAAATTTAGGTGTAGGCAGAGGATACTCGGTGAAAGAAATTATACAGGCAGCAGAAGCAGTGACCGGATTGAAAGTAAATCTCAAGTATGGAGAGCGCAGAGCAGGAGATCCTCCTATCTTGGTAGCCGATAATACATTAGCTAAAAAAACACTTGATTGGCAACCGGTTTACAATGATATTAATGAAATAATCGCAACAGCATGGAAATGGTTTAATTCAAGCCATGGAGGAAGATATGGAATGAAGAAATAAAGATCTTGTATAAATATAAAAATGGATACAACGTATGTAAACAAATGGGAAAAAAGATGGCATCCTTTAAGAGAGGAATGGGTTGTGTATGCGGCTCATCGCAATTCACGCCCATGGTCTTTTGATAAAAACAGCATACAAACCAACACCGGAGAAATATATGACCCTACCTGCTATCTATGCCCAGCTAACAAGAGAGTACACGGAGATGTAAATCCTAATTACACCGGTGTTTTCATATTTGACAACGATCATCCTGTGGTAGGCATAAATGCACCCAAAGTACACTCTCATGATGATGATTTTCTCTACGTAAAAGAAACTGCCTATGGTGTAGCAAAGGTGGTTTGCTACCACCCCCATCACAATACTTCTCTATCTCAATTGCCGGGAAAGATGGTAGCCGATGTATTTTATGCATTTAGAGCTGAAACGACATTGTTCAAAAATGACCCTACCATAAAAAGCATTTTAATCTTCGAAAACAAAGGAAAAGAAGTCGGCGTCTCAAATCCTCATCCTCATTGTCAGATCTACGCTACTGATTTCATCTTTAAGTTTGTAGACCAACACATCAAAGTATCCAATGATTTTAAACGTAAAACGGGCAAAAACATTTTTGAGCAAATCCTCAAAAAGGAAATGGACGATGGTATAAGAATCATCGCAGAAAATAATTTTGCCGTAGCTTTCATTCCTTATTTTGCCCGGTATGCATATGAGGTAATGATTTTTCCCAAAAAGCGTCATGCTGATTTATCTACTTTGTCTGATGACGAAATAGAAGGGTTAGCCTCAGTATTTCACACGGTAATCAGGAAATACGATTTAATTTATCAAATAAGTTTTCCATATGTGATGAGTGTTGTGCAAGCTCCAGTAGATGGTGATTCATATCAGGAATTTCACATGTATTTATGGTTGCAACCACCACTTCGTCAACCAGGCTTGATCAAATATTTGGCAGGGCCTGAAATAGGTATTGGAAATTTTATGGCAGATACCATGCCAGAGGAAAAAGCACAAGAATTAAAAAACATAATTTTATCTGAAATATAAACCATGGAGCACGAACGCATAAAAGACATTTTCATACAAATAGGCGAACAAATAAGGGATCAAATATACGATTCACTAAAGAAGCAAAGTACACAACATGAGCTAAGCACCGTTTACGAAGATTCAGAGGAAGACGTGATATATCTGATAGACAAGCGAGCAGAAGATTTGATTATAAAAAACTTTGAAATGCATGCCTCTGAATTAGGTGGGGTTGTGCTCATAGGTGAGGGTATAGGGAACCGTAAAAATCCTAAGATATTGCCATCTAACTTTGATGAAAGCACGTGCCGATACAGAATAATCATAGACCCCATTGATGGTACGCGAGGTATAATGTACGATAAAAGGTCGGCCTTTTTTTTAGCGGGAGCCGCTGTAAACAAAGGCTACGATACCATGTTTAGTGACATAGAGGTCTCTGTGATGGTTGAGTTGCCTACTTCAAGAGCGGCCATCAGCGATGTTTTATGGGCTATCAAAGGAAAAGGTGCTCATGCCTATTCAGTTAATTTGCTCAACAAACAAACCTCTGCAAAAGAAATTCGTCCATCAAAAGCTCAGAGCATAGAAGGTGGATTTGCAATTATTTCTAAGTTTTTCCCGCAAGGAAAAAAAAAATTAGCCACTATAGAAGAGGAACTACTCAGCAGTTTGTTCCCGGAAAAATTTCACAAAATTTCAGTTTTTGATGACCAATATATTTCAAGCGGAGGACAACTGTATGAGTTATTAATGGGGCATGACAGATTTGTTGCCGATATACGAAAAACAATTTTTCAGGCAGCGGCTCAACATGGCGAACCTATTGGCCACTGTTGTCATCCATACGACATTTCCGCTCATTTGATTGGTATCGAGGCCGGAATAATTATCACTGATGTTGATGGAAATAACCTGAATTGTCCGCTAGATACCACAGAAAACGTAGATTGGTTAGGCTTTGCTAACCAAGCGGTATACAGACAGGTATACCCAGCTTTGTATAATGTACTTAAAAAAAGCATACTTTAGTTTTAAATCGCTTAGTAGAGAATGAATGGTAATCAAATCTTTGTAGGTATAGCACCGGGTAGGTTAGACGTAATGGGAGGTATTGCCGATTACTCCGGCTCCTTAGTCCTACAGTTACCTATCACCAACAAAACAAAGGTAGAATTAAAGTTACGAAACGACTATTTAGTAACATTGAAGAGCTCAAACTTTACGGATATAGTCAACCTCGATTTTAAAAAATTATTGATGGCAGACAAGGTAGATTACCAACATGCCAAAAATCAAATCAGAGAAATACCTAATGGTAAATGGGTGGGGTATGTATTGGGTTGCATCTTGGTGTTGTGCAAGGAGCAAGGCATAAATTTTCAGGGCGCAGACATTTACGTAGAGTCTGATGTGCCTCTGGGAAAAGGAGTTTCCTCTTCAGCAGCTTTGGAAATAGCAACCATTAAGGCTATCACAGAAGCTTTCAACTTGTCTATAGCTCCGGATCTGATACCAACATATGGACAAATGGCCGAAAATTACGTAGTGGGGGCACCCTGCGGAATTATGGATCAAATGGCAAGCTATTTTGGAAAAGAAGGGCATTTGCTCCCTATAAAGTGCCAACCCAATATCAGATATGAATCCGTCAGAATACCCGATGAAATTAAGTTTGTTGGATTTGATAGTGGAGTAAAACATGATGTTTCAGATGATGCTTATGGTTCTGTACGCACAGCCGCATTTATGGGATATTCCATAATTGCCAAAGAATTGGGAGTGAAAGAAGAGGAATTGGAAAATGCTTACCATTCTAAAGACTGGACTACGCTTCCTTATGGTGGATACTTAAGCAACATTACTCCCGAGGAATTAAAAGAAAAATTTGCTGTCCTCCTGCCTCACAGCATTACAGGTAGAGATTTCAAAAAGAAATATGGCTGGATTATAGATAACATTAGCATTGTAAAGCCAGATAAGACTTACTATGTCAAATCCTGTGCTTCTCATCCTATAATGGAAAATTACAGAAACCATCTGTTTTGGGAGCTAATAAAAAAAGCGGGAAATGACAAAAATGCCTCAAAACAACTATTTGAAGAAATGGGGAAATTAATGATAGAATCGCATGAAAGTTACTCAACGTGTGGCTTAGGACACCCTAAAACCGATGAAATTTTAGAATCAGTAAAAAGCTACGGGCCAAAGGGTGGATTGTATGGCGCCAGAATTACAGGGGGAGGTAGTGGAGGAACAGTTTGTATAATGCTTGATTCGCAAAAAGGTTATGACAGCTTACTTCAAATCAAAAGTAAATATGAAATAGCAAACAAAATAAAAATTACCTTGATTAACTGACTTTATGATAGAATCTGACAACTCAAATGTAAAAATCATACAGTTTATAATTTAAGAAGCTTTCCAAACCCAAAGTTTTTATAGGGCACAAAATGTGCTTGATATTTTGACGGCAAATTTTCTTTTGCATAAAACGGGATTAATGAGTTTCAATTTTTTCTTTCAAGTTTCAACCGGTAATAAGGTTGGTAAGGTAGCAATTCTTAGTTGAATTTTTTTAAAATATCATACCACTTTTATGGCAAACTAAAACATTTTGTTTACGTACAGTATGTTGTGCAAACTTTATTTTTTAGTTTTATGAAATGCAATATAATTTTAGCGTTTTAGATTACTTAATCATTGCAATATACTTTGTGTTAGCCTTGGTGGTAGGTTTATTTTTCACCAGGAGCCGCAAAGGTATTGATCAATATTTCCTGGCCGGTCGCAGCATGCTATGGTTTGTGATTGGGTGCTCGCTGTTTAAAACTACGGTATCAAGCGAGCATGTGATTGGCTATGCTGAATCAGGATATCTTGAGGGTTTTGTAGCCGGCAACTTTGCCTGGGAAGCGTGTTTCATTGTGTTGATTTTAGGATGGTTTTTCGCTCCTATATATGTTCGCAACCGTTTGTTCACGGTACCTGAGTTTATTGAAAAAAGATTTGGTGAAAATAGCCGTTGGTTTATTTCTGTGCTCAGCATAGTGGTCTATGTGATCACGAAAATATCAGTCACCTTATTTTCCGGTGCTATATTTTTTGAATTGTTTCTCGGTTGGGACAGATACACTTCTTCACTTGTATTGGTGCTGATATCCGGCATGTTTACTTTAGCTTCAGGTTTCAGGGGATTGTTGTACACGCATATTTTTCACACAGTGGTTCTCATTTTTTGCGCAATAGTGATCACCATTAGTTGCATACATGAAGCAGGAGGGTTGAGCGCTTTCAGAAATATACCCCCCGAATATTATAAAGTTTTCAAACCAGTGAACGACCAAAACTATCCGTGGACGGGCATGCTATTGGGTGCACCTATTTTAGGAATTTGGTATTGGTGTACAGATCAATTTATGGTACAACGTATACTGAGTGCAAAAAATATTCAGGAAGCACGACGAGGGTCAATATTTGCGGGATACCTCATGCTCATCACTCCACTCATTCTGATGATTCCTGGCTTGATGGCCTATGTAAAATATGGCCCTAATGTTTTAGTCGGAAAAACATATTATACCATAGTTTCCGACATGGTGCCTCCTGGCATTAAGGCTCTTGGTGTGGCCGCTCTCCTATCGGCTCTCATATCAGCTCTTGCTGCGTGTTTCAATAGCACTTCCACTTTGTTTACTTTAGATGTCTACAAAAAACTATATCCCAATGCAGATGAATTTAAAACCGTTACTGTTGGTCGCTTGGCTACCATAGTGTCTGTAATCATTGGAGTAATTTGGGTATCTTTTATGGGATACTTTTCAGATGACATTATTAAACATCTTCAAGCTGTACAATCGTATATCGCTCCTTTGTTTACTGCTATATTTCTGGTGGGGTTGATTTGGCCAGGAGCTAATGGGAAAGCTGCTTATGTAGTAATGATTATCGGATCTGTATTGGGCTTCACAAGACTAGCTTTAGATATTTTTTCTTCTTACATACCTACTAAAACTTTTCTTTACTCTTTGATGCAAATAAATTTTTTACATCAGGCATTTTTTTTGTTTCTGTTGTATGTGGCGCTCATGGTGATAATTAGCTTGCTTACGGGTAAACCTAAAAACGAAAACATACATGGAGTAACTTTCAAATACCGGCATCTTGCTGATACAGGTTACATCGAACAGCTTTCTGAACAACAAATCAAAAAAGGAATTAAAACCGACATAATATCATCTGTAGTGCTGGCCGTTTTACTATTGTCTCTATGGATTTTTCTCATGATATGAGTTTTTGTTCTTCCATGGTAATTAATCACTTCTCATCTTGTTGCGCTGATTTCTTTATTAAATCCATTTTATGCGTTATAGATGTTATAGTCAGAGGGCTGTGAGATATTCCCCATTGCATTGTAACAGAAAATTCAACAGTTAAGCAACTTATCAACAACAATTTCTATCGGTTTGTTAACCCAAAATTTTTTCTATCGCATAAACTCAAGTTACGCATTGGTGGAAAAGTGTGGCGAAATTTTTTTGTGTTGGGCGCGCCCCTGTGGGGCCGGGCTGTCCGCCACTC
>JANWYS010000004.1:0-2013 GCA_025054875.1 Cytophagaceae bacterium
AAACAAGATTTGAATGTCGTCAAATTAGGCCTAAAATAAAACTGGGGGCAGTACGGAGGGCTCCGTACCAAATCCCCCAGATCTCTCAACCAGCTATGGAACTTTAAATATTTTTGTATTGACTGCTCAACTTGTACGATTCACAACGTAAAGTTAGTAACTAAGTTTAAAATTGAAAAGTGTGTGCCTTGAATTTTTTTATTTTTTTTTACATTCATCTTACATTAATAGCATTTTTAGTTAATCACCTATACCTTATTTTTGTTTCATCATTTTTTAACAAACATAACATTTTGAAATGAAAGAAATAGAGAAGAACTATGCTCCTGAGCAAGTAGAAGAGAAGTGGTATCAATACTGGCTTGCTCATGATATATTTACATCTGTTCCGAATGAAAATAAAAAATCCTTCTGCATAGTAATTCCTCCTCCCAATGTAACCGGTGTACTCCACATGGGGCACATGCTGAACAATACAATTCAGGATATACTCATCAGGCGTGCCAGGATGCAAGGGTATGAAGCCTGTTGGGTGCCCGGCACCGACCATGCCTCTATTGCTACTGAAGCTAAAGTAGTACAAATGCTTCGCGAAAGAGGGATCAAAAAAAGTGATCTGAGCAGAGAGGAATTTCTTAGTCACGCATGGGAGTGGAAAGAAAAATATGGTGGCATAATTTTAGAACAACTCAAAAGATTAGGTGCCTCTTGCGATTGGAACCGCACGCGTTTCACCATGGAGCCTTCCCTGAGCCAGTCGGTAACCCGGGTTTTTGTACAGATGTACAACAAGGGCTACATTTATCGTGGATTGCGTATGGTAAACTGGGACCCACTTGGAAAAACTGCCCTTTCTGACGAAGAAGTGATTTATAGAGAACAAAAGTCGAAACTGTATTACATAAATTATGTGCTGAAGGATAACAACAGTACGTATTTGACAGTAGCAACAACCAGGCCTGAAACTATCCTGGGCGACACCGCAGTATGTGTGCATCCCTACGATGAACGCTATAAACATCTCGTTGGCAAGAGCGTATTGGTACCCATCATTCACCGTGAGATACCTATCATAGCAGATGAATATGTAGATATGACTTTTGGGTCAGGCTGCCTTAAAGTGACGCCTGCTCACGATATTAACGACTACGAATTGGGTAAGAAACACAAGTTACCTCTCATAAACATAATGAATGAAGATGGCACCTTCAATAGCCACTCACTCATATACGAGGGTAAAGATAGATTCGAAGTCCGTAAGGATATAGTAAAGAGATTAGAACAATGCGGACATCTGATAAAAGTTGAAGAAATAAACAACAGTGTAGGCTACTCAGAGCGCACCGACGCTGTGGTAGAGCCAAGACTCTCCATGCAGTGGTTTGTGGATATGAAAAAATTTATATCCGCTAACCCGCAGGTAATTGAAGCTGTAATGAATGATGAGATACAACTCGTACCTGCCAAATTTAAAAATACCTACCATCATTGGTTGACCAACGTAAAAGATTGGTGTATATCCCGACAACTTTGGTGGGGACACCGAATACCGGCTTATTATGCACCATCAGGCGATTATGCCGTGGCTGAAACATTTGAACAGGCATATCAACAACTGAAAATTAAAAACCCCGAATTGATGCCCGAAGAGGTAACACAAGATGAAGATGTACTTGATACATGGTATTCATCATGGCTATGGCCTATATCTGTGTTCGATGGTATTATTGACCCGGACAACAAAGACTTCAAATATTATTACCCTACAGATGTGCTGGTAACGGCTCCGGAAATTTTATTTTTTTGGGTAGCACGCATGATCATGGCCGGATATGAATTTGCAGGAGAAAAACCTTTCAAGTATGTATACCTCACGGGAATAGTACGAGACAAGCTCGGAAGAAAAATGTCCAAATCTCTTGGCAATTCTCCCGACCCCGTAGAGCTTATGCAAAAATATAGTACTGACGGTGTGCGTTTCGGAATGTTGCTCTCATCACCGGCAGGCAATGA
>JANWYS010000004.1:2112-57136 GCA_025054875.1 Cytophagaceae bacterium
CCCCGTAGAGCTTATGCAAAAATATAGTACTGACGGTGTGCGTTTCGGAATGTTGCTCTCATCACCGGCAGGCAATGACTTGCTTTTCGATGAGAAGCATTGCGAGCAAGGCAGAAACTTTGCCAATAAAATATGGAACGCCTTCCGACTGATTTGTAGCTGGAAGTCAGAGATTACTCCCAATCCGCCTCATGCACACACGCAGGCCGTTCAATGGTTCAAAATAAAGCTCCAGACTACCCTGATTCAGATAGAAGATTTATACTCAAAGTTCAGATTATCCGAGGCACAAATGTTGTTATATAAACTCATTTGGGACGACTTCTGTTCATGGTATCTGGAAATTGTAAAACCTCCTTTTGAAAAAAACATAGATGAGTATACGTATTGTCAAACTAAACATTTTTTTGACCAACTCATGCGGCTGCTACATCCTTTCATGCCATTCATAACGGAAGAAATATGGCAAGGTTTAGAGCAGAGAACCCCGGGCGATACTATATGCAAAGCTTCTTATCCGCAGGCTGAAAAGTTTGATGAAAATCAATCATTCATACTCGATGACTTCGAACAATTGTCTGGTTTGATAGCCTCCATTCGTAATTTCAGAAACAGCAAACAAATATCTCCCAAAACCTCTTTGATACTACAAATCCACGCCGACAGGTTAAGTTTTTATTCAAATTATTCAGCAATACTCATCAAACTTGGCAATCTATCGGCCATTGAAGAGAAGCCGGTTAGTCAACAAAACATAAGTTTCATGGTGGGTAAAGATGAGTTTTATATACCATTGAATGAAACAATTAATGTTGAGATAGAGCGAAAAAACCTGATGAAGGAAATCGAATATCTGCAAGGCTTTTTGCAGTCGGTAGAGAAAAAACTCAGTAATGAAAAATTTATCGCCAATGCTCCTGCAGAAGTAGTAGAAAACGAAAGAAAGAAAAAATCGGATGCTTTAGCCAAAATAGAATCATTGACAAAATCATTAGAACACCTCTCGTAGGAATTAAGCTGATATGAGAAAGTTAAAAATTGTTTTCATGGGCACTCCTGATTTTGCTGTGCCTTCATTAGATATACTCTTGCAAAATCATTATGATATAGCTGCAGTTATCACTGCTCCTGATAAGCCATCGGGAAGAGGCTTGCAGGTAAACGAATCGCCTGTAAAAAAATATGCCAGAGAACATAACTTAACCCTTTTGCAACCTGCCAACCTCAAAGACGAAAATTTTTTGCGGCAATTGCAACAAATAAATCCGAATTTACAAGTTGTAGTAGCTTTCCGCATGTTGCCGGAAGTTGTGTGGAAATTGCCTGCATTAGGAACTTTTAATCTTCATGCCTCATTGTTGCCCCAATACCGTGGAGCTGCGCCCATACATTGGGCAATAATAAACGGTGAAACTCAAACCGGATGTACCACTTTTTTTTTAAGGCATGAAATTGATAGTGGCGACATATTACTGAGTCAGCCCGAGCCCATTTACCCAAGCGATACCTTTGGCAGTTTGTATGAACGCCTGAAAATAAAAGGAGCTCAACTCGTCCTTGATACTGTTAAAGCTATTGAACAAGACAACATTAAACCCATTCCGCAACCTCTTTGTGTACAAATGAAATTTGCACCAAAACTCAACAGAGATAACACAAAAATAAACTGGCAACTCCCCGCACATAGGATATACAACGTTGTCAGAGGGCTGAACCCCATTCCCGCTGCATGGACTGATATATTCAACATACACATGAAGATATTTGACGTAAAAATTATTGACCAACCCTCGCATCTGGCTCCTCAGCAGTATATAACAGATAATAAAACCTACCTTCATGTGGGCACCGGTGACAGCGCCATAGCCATTACCGAATTGCAAGCAGAGGGGAAAAAACGTATGTTCATAGAAGAATACCTCAGAGGAAATAAATTATAACAATGATAGTATCCATTATTGTTGCTGTTTCACAAAATGGTGTGATCGGGAAAAACAACAAATTATTGTGGAAGCTTTCCGACGATTTGAAAAGGTTCAAAAAAATTACATCCGGCCACCATGTTATCATGGGAAGAAAAACATATCAATCTATTGGCAAGCCTTTATCCGACAGAATGAACATCATAATAAGTCGCACAAATTTATCAGCACTTCCTTGTGATTGTATATATGCCTCATCACTTGATGAAGCATTACAAATTGCCAGGCAAAGAAACGAGCAAGAGTGCTTTGTGATAGGAGGTGGGGAGGTATATAAAAAGGCATTACCCCAAGCAGATAAGCTTTATATCACACATGTTCACCATGTATTTGATGGAGATACGTTTTTCCATTGCGATTTGTCTGCATGGAAACTTGTGTCTTCTGAATATATACCCCAAAACAAGAAAAACGAATACGACTCTACATTTTGCATATACATCAGAAAATAAGTTTGGCTGATTTCTATTTGACAGATTCGGAGGAGTAAACCACATGGCCAACTACAAAAGCTCCAAATTGCCCATGCGCATTGACTAATTTAATTTGGTTCTTGTAACTATTTTAGTTAATAAGAAAATAGCATTTCGTAAACTTACACACTAAAAAATCAAAAAACTTGTAGGCTCAAATTTGATACACCTCAAATTATGCCCTCTTGTTTTTTCAATTCTTCAATGTCTACTTTTTTTACAGGAGGAGTGTAGGTAAGCCGTTTTATCGTCGCTATTCTGAGTTTAGCTAATGCTTTGTTTCTTCTGTCTTTTCTTTTTAATCTGGTAACTGCCATACGGTATATCGTGATTATTGGAGCGCAAATTTATACAAAGATATCTAATAATCCAATTATTTCATTTTTAGTAATTGCCTTGCCTTAGAGAACTGTTTTAAAGCAGCTATATATATTTCATCCGTCTGATTAATGATTTGATAGAATCCTTCGTTACCATAAAAACTTCTGGCGATATATGCTTTGATATTAGTTTTGAGATAATTTTTAGATTTGTTGAATTCCGACTCTTTGTACTTCACACCTGATTTTTCAGCAAGTGCTACAAGCTCAGATAGCATTTGATCACTTACTTCAAAAGTAGCATTAAATTTATCGAAAGGTACATCTTTGTAAAGGTTTTTGTTGCTGGTATAGAAATTTATAGTGTATTCTCTTATCACATTATTGTTGAACAATGAAAACAAGTACTCTGTGAGTTCAGAAGTATCGCGAGGAACAAAGTAATCTGGCATGATTCCTCCGCCTCCATATACAGTGCGGCCTTTGCTGGTTTTGTATTTGAGAGAATCAGCAAATTTTATGCTGTCGGCATGAAAAAATTCACCTTTCTGATATCGGTTTGCCAGGTCGAAATGATATTTGTCCAAATCATTTTTTTCATAAGGTTTTTGAATGCAACGTCCGCTTGGTGTGTAATATCGAGATATGGTAAGGCGTATTTCCGATTGGTCGCTCAGAGGAATTTGCCTGCCTACAAGTCCTTTTCCAAAAGAGCGTCGTCCTACTATCAGAGCACGATCATTATCTTGTAAAGCGCCCGAAACGATTTCCGATGCTGATGCGCTTCCTTCGTTGATCAACACAATCAGCGGATTTTTTTCAAACTCACCTTTATTTCCGGCTCTATATTTTTCATCGTATTTTGTTCCCTTGCCATCGGTGTATACGATCATCTTATCTCCCGAAATAAATTCGTCGGCCATTTCTATAGCGGGCTGCATGTATCCGCCGGGGTTATCTTTCAGATCCAATATCAGTTGCGTCATGCCTTTGTCTAACAATTTACGCAAGGCTTGCTTAAATTCTATATATGTATTTTCACTGAATTTACTCACTTTGATGTAGCCTGTTTCTTTATCAATCATGTAGCTTGCATCCACAGAGTAGGTAGGTATTTTGTCGCGAATAATTTTGTATTCTAATAAATTTTTTACCCCCTTACGCATGATTGATACTCGCACTTCTGTGCCTTTTTTTCCGCGCAATTTTTTGAACACCTCCATCGTGGTAATGTTGGTGCCAGCTACATTTTCTCCATTTACTTTGATAATCTTGTCACCAGCCTGAAGACCTACCTGCTCAGAAGGACCTCCACTTATGGGCGTTACTACATAAATAGTATCTTTTATGATGTTAAATTCTATTCCTATACCCTCAAATGAACCTTCCAGTTGCGACTTAGCTAAGTCTAATTCTCGTTTCGGAATATATGTAGTATGAGGGTCTAATTTTTCAAACATCTTGTTGATGGAGTACTCAACGAGTTCATCCGTGTTTACAGTATCTACGTAATCTTTTTCGATTAAATTGAGTATCTCTAAATATTTGAGATAATTGCCCATCACGTTTCCTTTTTCATTTTTGCCGCTCATCACTGCACCAATAAAAATACCACATACCAGGGTGAGTGAAACAATGATAGGCAACCGAATATGCCACTTTGAATTACGTATTGCCACAGAGATATAAAATTTTGATTATACAAACGCAAGTTAATGCAAAAATAAATAACAGTTCAATAGCCCGCCAATATATTTTGAGCTAATAATGTGTACATTTGCATGTATTTAATGCAATGCCAAGAATAGTTAGTATAGATTACGGACAAAAGCGAAGCGGTATAGCCGTAACCGACCCGTTAAAAATTTTCGCCACGGCCCTTGCCACAGTTGATACAGCAAGCCTGATAACGTTTTTGAAAGACTATCATCAGAAAGAGGGTATAGAAGTCTTTGTTGTTGGAATGCCCGCTACGCTGTCTAATCGTGAATCGTCTAATACTCAGTCGGTGAAAGATTTTATATCAACACTTCAAAATACTTTTCAAGATATCCCAGTTGAAGAAATAGACGAACGGTTTACCACCTCTATGGCTTTTGATACTATGTTGGCCGGGGGAGTCAAAAAAAAAGCACGAAGAAACAAAGCTCTCCTCGATCGTATCAGTGCAACAATCATACTACAAACCTACCTCGAATTAAAAAATAAAAAATGTAAGTAGCATGTATTGGCTCACCCTGTTTTTAATGATGATAACTCTTTTTTCACCATCTTTTGCATCACAATGCGATACCATAACTAATGACTCTGTAGTATACAACAAAAATAAACACCTTAAGATATATGTTAACAAAAACAATCAATATGCTCTCATTCACAAAAAAAATAAGACACACACCGGCTATATATTTAATCAAGTGATCCCGACACCCGGCATGGACATGATCACTATAAAAAATGCTCAGTACGGGTTGGTAAATAAACATGGAGCAACAGTATTTGAACCCATACATAAAAAAATTTCTTATGTGAAAGACAACAGTTATGAAGTTATACCTTTCTCTAAATGGTATACATTTGACACCACTGAAAATAAAAATCCCATGCTATGCGATAGTGTTGTAGCTTTATCGGACAATATTATCCTGAACTACATAAATTCGTACATAAAAATTACTGACGCTCTCGGCTTCGCTATTACCAATCAACTCTACGACAATGTAAAAAAACTAAACGAAAAATACATTGTAGCATGTTTACGTGGCAACTGTACTCTGTTCGATACAAAATGGAACAAAGTGATTGAAGAAAAATTTTATGAATATAAATCAGATCATGAAGGTATCATACATGTATTAGCTCCCGAGCGCCATGTTCTGGCTTATGAAACCTTGCAAAACACACTCAGCAAGAGATGGGAACTATACTTGCCCAACGGTGAACGATATATTAACAAACAATTTTTTGCTACCACTTTTTTTTCAGAAAACCTGATGGCTGTAATGGATGAAGATAGTTCCTGGTACTACATAGATCGGGAGGGTAAAGATGTATTTGAAAAAAGATTTTCATACGCAACACCTTTTCTCAATGGAACAGCTTATGTTGAAATAAAAAAAGACTCAATTTCTCTCAAAGCCATTATAGATCGAAATGGAAAATATCTATGGACAAATATTGAAGCCGTTATGTACAGGTATGGACTTATCAGGAACCGCCATTGCGGCAGTGATATTCGAGAAGGAGAACCTCTTTACGAAGTTCATTTCGCTATCCCGCCATACCGTTACACATCCATTCAACCCGAAAAATACGGATACTTCAAAGTATATAACAAAGACAAAATCGGTATCATAGATGCCGAAGGTAATACCATTGTCTACGAATATCAGGATACAATTTATCCATCATCGAGCGATACTTTTTTCTTGTTCAAAAGAAAAAACGGATTAACAGGATGTGCCGATAAGTATGGAAACTACACCCTCCCTCTTACGGCTGAATTTGACTCTGTTGAACCACTCCAGTGCCGCCTGAGCAAATTTAAAAAAGATAATCTCTATGGCTTCATAGACCCTTATGGGAACGTAGTGATAGCGCCTAAATACAGCGATTGCTTGCCTTTCTCCGATGAAATGGCAGCTGTATACCTGCGAGGTAAATGGGGATACATAGACAAGAATGAAAGCCTCTCCGTACAGCCATATTATAAACAAGCATTGCCCTTTCGCAATGGTGCTGCTTTGGTACTTACCCAATCCGGTAAATGGATCTTTATCAACAAGACCGGGAAAACAATAAATAGCACTCAATACGATGCAGTATATACTCTCTCAAATGGAAAGTATCTCTTAAAACGAAGAGAACGCTATGGATTGGCCGATTCATGCGGCAAAGAAATATTATTCCCTAAATACGAATACCTGCAAGACCTCGAAGATTCATTAATATTAGTACGGCGCGATGGCCTTCTGGGTGTAGTAGATTACCATGAAAATATAATAGTACCTTTTGCTTATCAAAAAATCATTTACGACCCGTTTAACAGACAATTTTACGTCTGCAGAGAATTCGCAACGCCCTTCATATACAGCACTGACACTAAGAAAAAGAAAAAAAAGTAATGAATGTATTAACTTACATAGTCATTTTAACTTTATCTGCTTTTTTCAGCAAAGCACAACAAGGCTATGTAATTTTTCAGGAACACGATGGAAAGGGATTAAAAGATACAAATGGAAAAATAATTATTCCCGCTGAATATTCCGACATACAGAAAGCTAATGCTTCTTTTTATGCTGTGAAGCACAGTAAAGGTTTATGGGGGTTTTATTATGACGGCAAGAAAATAGCCGACTGCCTGTACGATAATTTCAAAGAGGGAATAGGCCAATACATCATAGCACAAAAAAACTATCGCTGGGGAGTGTTGAAAAAAAACGGACAGATACTCGTACCGTTTATATACAAATATATCAATCCATTATCAGCTAATGCCTGCAAAGTACAAGCCTATAACCAATGGCAGGTGCGGACTTTTGATAACAAAGTAAAAAAAACATATGAATACGATAGTATAGAATATCTCGGCGACAACGTATACAAATTCTGCATTGCCGCACGGTATGGACTTATGGATGCCGACGGGAATGTGATTACCACTGAATACCAGGAAATCTTTGAACCCACACTGAAAAAAAATTATTCATTGGATAAAATAAAACCCTTCACAGAAAATGACACAACCCTAAATACCTTCTCTATACCCGGCATAACCCGCTTTGAAAAAGTATTTGCCTTTCATGAAGGGCTCGCTAAAGTTTATATGAATGGCAAGTACGGATTTATAGACTCCTCTGGAAACATACGCCTTGTGCCTCAATACAACGATGCATATCATTTTTCTGATGGCATGGTAGCCGTAAAGCTACTGGGCAAATGGGGATTTATGGATACACAGGAAAAATTACGAGTGCAGCCGAATTATGAACAAGTGTTTAACTTCAAAAATGGCGCCGCCATTGTAAGAAACGGAAACCAATGGAACTTTATAAATAAACAAGGACAAAAAATGTATCATGAAGATTTCTCCGCTATATGGCTTACTCACAAAGGGCATTATATACTTATGAAAAACAATCGTTATGGTATGGCCGATGCAGAGGCACACGAAATCATTTCAACTAAGTACGAGCAACTTATTCCACTTAATAATGGATTCATCATGGCCAAAGAACATCAACTATGGGGAGTGTTAGATCAAAATGGAGCTATCGTCATACCCTTTAATTACTCAGCCATGCAATACGACCCCGAACATGATTGTCTCATCACCATGGAATCTTCGCATGAAAAAACTATAAAGATATATGAGTAAACATTCGACCCAATATAATCTAATCAATAGTTTTTTAAACCTTGTCGTTGCGACATTTATTCCCACTCGCTTTGTTACATATCTCCTAAAAGTCATTCTCACCTCTATGTTAACACACCATTCCGCTGCACAACCTGCAGCCGTAACTAATGCCATACTCTACTTCCGCAATGGAGAAATAGACAAAGCATACAAAGAAATATTACCTGCCTGCGAAAATGAAAAAACGAAACAACTACCTAAAACATGGTATTATAAAGGCCTCATCACCTTTGAAATGGCAAAAAGAAAAAGCGAACCCGATACAATACTCCTCAATACTTCTCATGATGCTTTTGTTAAAACCATTCAACTTGATAAGAATAAGACAGAATATTTTACTTTAGCTAACCAAAAATTACATGAACTATGGGTACATAGTTTTAATCAAGCTGGTGAAAATTTCAACAAAAAAAAATATGAACATGCCCTGGCACTTTTTGAAACAGCACATCAAATAAAGACCAATGACACTACCACACTACTCTATGCAGCATATACCGCTGAAGCCCTTAAAGATTTTGACAAACTTCTCCAATATTGCGAAAACCTTTTACATTTGCGTGCCGGCAATGAATATGTATATCTTAAACTTCTATACATATACATGCATCAAAAGCCACAAATACACAAAGTTGAAAAACTGGTTCTGCAAGCTGTTGATGCATATCCTGAAAATCCGTATATACTCCAAATGCTTACGGAATATTATATCTCTCAAAAAGAAGTTCCTATCGGTATTGAAAAACTTCAACAAATCAGTAAAACAAAAAACAATAATCACGAAATATTACTTGCATTAGCATTGCTCCACGATGCTAACAACGACAAAGCAGAAGCCATAAAATACTATCAAGAAGTGCTAAACAAAAAAACAGACTACTACTTGCCTGCGTACAACTTATCTGTAACATCCTTCAATCTGGGAAAACAATATGCTCAAAACTCAAACTATGAAGAAGCCAAAAAAATGTATCTACTTTCCCTTACATATGCACAAAAAGCTTTGAACCTCTCAAAAGTTGAAAGCGAAAAAGAAACCCTTCTAACACTCATCTCTGAGTTAGAAAAACTTATTAAATAACCATACTATCTTAGCTTCCTTTCTCGTTTTCGGTTTTTGATGTATTCTTTCACTGCATTTTTAGAGGTGAGCCAGTTGCGCCCCTCTTTGTATGCGTCTATTTTGCCTTTACGGGCAAGTAAGCTCAAATATTCCTGGCCATAAGGAACTTCAGGATCATTTACTACAGATGCAATTTCCTGGTACCCTGCTCCATCTTCTGATAAAACATCCAAATATATATTTAACGTACGCTCTAAAGATTGAGACATAAGCAAAACCAATTTTTCGTATTTGCCTTGATTTGCATGATTTAGCGCTTCATAATATTTTTTTCGATCATTTTTTAAAATGATAGCCGGAGGAAAACCGCTCCTCATCAAAAGCAAATTCATGGCCAGGCGCACGGTTCTTCCATTACCATCAAAGAATGGGTGTATCCATACAAACTTATGATGGAAAACGGTAGCCAATAATATATCATTCAACCCAAGAGGATTGTTATTAACAAAAGCTATAAGTTCATCTAAAAGCTCTGGTACTTTACTGGCATTTGGTGGTATGAAATTCGCTCCGGAAATCCTCACACCGCCATTACGTATTCTGCCTGCATAATCATCATCTATGCTACGCATTACTAACTCATGCAGGGTAAGTATATCAATGCTTCTCAAAATATAATCCTCACGTACAATACGATAAAGGTACTCAATAGCCTTTTCATGATTGTGGGCTTCAAAATGTTCACGCAAAGACTTGCCTTTAATGGTTATACCTTCTTTTAGAATAAGCCTTGTCTCTTGCAGGCTTAATGTATTCCCCTCAATACTGTTTGAGTTGTATGTCCATTCTATGGATAGATTTTCTTTTATTTTTTGCAAAGCACTATTTGGCAGAGGCCGTTTAAGCTCTATACTTCCTCTTTTCTCATACAACCTTTGGAAGATGGGTTGCATGGTTTCTTTGATATCGGTTAGGTCTATATTCCACATCTCCCCACAAAATTAATAATATCGTTTAGGGTTTAAAAATTTTTAAACCGATATAAAGTTATTGAAACGTTTTTTTCATATTCTCGTTAGAATATATATATATGTTTGTTGATTTCTTTTTGTTGATTTTTTGTGAGAAACATGTACCCCTAAATAATTAATTCTCAAAACCTTTTAAGCAATTGTTTTTATGTCACGCGCAAACAGAATTTTCAGGTTGGGCAATAGTGCCCAAGGGGGCAAGTTACGTGCCCGATTTGTGGGAGATATTCCTACTGCAGTGCAAGTAAAAGGCACAAACGACCGTCAGAATGTAAAGATCAGAACAGGGCCAAACGGCCAACAAATAGGCAAATGGGTATCTAAAAACAAATACCAAAGTCGCCTGGTAACTCTCCAACTCATAAGAAACGATAACGTATATAAAGAATGTAAATACGATGCCTGTGGAATGCTGATACCCGAACGGCCGGATGCCGCAGTTACCAACGTTAGTATAAGCCAATCCAACGGAACCGTTACTTTCTCATGGAAATCCACCATTGAAATTGCTCTTGATCTTTACGTACTTGAAAGAAAATTACCAGGTCATACCAATTTTGAACCCTTTGAAGGAGAAGAACCCCTTGGCATTGGCACCACCTATACCGAAGTAGACACGCCAGGAGTATCAGGAGTCATAACTTACAGGCTTAAAGCTATTTTTCTTGACGGTTCGGAAAAAATACTGTCTGAGCAAACTATAAATGTCACTACAACTTCATCAAATAGCGCAACACTTGAACAGTTTGAATTATCCAATTCCTCCGGAATTGTTACCATCACATTTAAAACGGCCACAGAAGTAAATGTGGCAAAGTTATTTATAGACAGGCGAATAGACGGTGAACCTGATTTTAGTATGTTAAAAGAATTTACACCTACAGGAGCTGGCTCTACATATTTATTTGACGATTTTCCAAATGCTATTGGAGTGGTCTGTTACAGAATAAGAGCAAGATTCATTGATAATGTTGAAATAGTTTTTCAACCACAATGCATTGATGTATTTTAACATCAAATCTTTGTTCTTGTTAAAAAAATAGTAACCTTCCAAAAATGTTACATTTTAACCCCAAAACTCAATAGGATATGTCCTGATATCTTTTCTGTGTGCATATTCAAGACAACTCTCTATTGAGTTTTTGGGGTTGATTATACAAGGATAACAATTATTTAGATAGGTATTCGCCCACGCTTTCTAACGATTCTTTGATAGCTTTTTTGCCTTTGTTCCAGTTAGCGGGGCATACCTCGCCGTGCTGTTCAGTATATTGCAAAGCATCTACCATTCTCAATGCTTCTTCTATGCTGCGACCTAATGGAAAGTCGTTTACAACATAGTGACGAACGATGCCGGATTTATCAATGAGAAAAGTACCTCGGTAAGCTATAGGTGCGCCGTTGAATACCATCTCACCTTCTTCATTAATATCATATTCACCTCCCAGTACGCCATAGTTAGCCGAAATCGTTTTAGCTGTGTCAGCCACTATAGGATAGGTTACACCTTCTATGCCTCCTTTATTGCGAGGAGTAGAAAGCCATGCCAGGTGTGAGTTTTCCGTGTCGGTAGAGCATCCCACAATTGCTGTATTGCGTTTTTCAAATTCAGGGAGAGCATCCTGAAATGCAATTATTTCTGTAGGACATACGAAGGTGAAATCTTTTGGATAAAAGAAAAACAACACATATTTTTTTCCTATGTACTGTTCTAATGAAAAATCGTTAACGATTTCTTTTCCGTTTATTACTGCTTTCGCTTTGAAAACAGGAGCTTTTTTTCCAATCATTGCCATATGAATTTATGTTTAGGGTTAAAAATTTACTTAATAGATACTTTTTCTTTTATATTCACTTTTTCAGCCAGTATCTGAAGCTGAATATCTTTAATTTTTAAATTTTTGATTTTTTTTCTCTTTAAATATCCTTGTATCAATCGGTTTAGATTTTCATCTTCAAAGTCAATTATTTCTTTTGTATTTATACAATATATATGACTATGTGGATGCGTATAAGCATCGTATCTCACTATACCATCATCTGAAAACACTTTGTGTATTAGGTGTGCAGAAACAAACGTATCTAAGGTTTTATAAACCGTAGCCAATGATATACTGGGATTATTGGGTTTTATGCTTTCGTATATATTCTCTGCTGTTGGATGATTAAACGACTTAGCCAGACATTCATATATCACAATGCGTTGATGTGTAGCCTTCAGTCCACATTCGGAGAGACGATTTTTTATTTCTATATAGGTATTTAAGTAACGCAAAATTCCTAAATGATAATTATTATTAACTAATATTAACTACTCACAAAGATATACTATTATTCTGATAAATAAAAAATCATATAATTAATTTTTTATAAACAATATGTATATTTCGTAACGAACAGGTTACTTACATTAAAGGTGAAAACATTACTCATTGCGTTAATATTTTTTATTCTGTTCCCAGTAGCGTTGATTGGGCAAAATTTTTCACAACAATATGAATATGGAAAAGAATTGTTGAGACAAAGTCGCTATCAGGCGGCCATGCAGGTATTTCTTCCTATCACTTCCGAAACTCAAGGCAATATATACTTCAGACACGCTTTGTATCTGTATGCACTGGCTGCTTTTAAAGCAACCGCCTATGATGATGCTAAATCTGCCCTGTTACAATTGTTAGAAAAATATCCTAACTGGGACCAACGCGAAGAAGTAAACTACCTGCTTGCCAACACTTATTTTGAACTAAAGAATCATAGAAAGGCCCTGGCGATATTGAAAGGCTTGAGCAATTCTAAAGAAGATGCCAACAACATGAAGTTATACTATTTGAATAAAATAATTTTAGACACCTTAATAAAAATTCAGCATGACCACCCGGAAGATATAACAATAGCCAGATTGTTGGCGCATAAAATCTCTTCAAAAACAGAAAAAAATGAAAAAGAAAAAATGCTTTTAAATTTTCTCATACAGGAATATAAATTCGATAGCAAAAAATTTTTTATAAAACATCATTCTCAAAAAAAAGATAAATACAACGTTGCCTTATTGCTTCCGTTTTCAATAGCCGAAACCGATTTCAAGTCGGTGCGTCGTACAAATCAATACGCTTATGATTTTTACACTGGAGCAAAGTTAGCCATAGACTCCCTGAATCGTGATAAAAAGATATTCAACCTCTATGCTTATGATACAGAGAAAAGTGAATCGAAGGTGAAAAAATTGATTAATAGTACTGAACTATCCTCTATGGATTTAATTATCGGGCCGGTTGCCCAAAATGAAATTGAGCATGTGGTAGATTTTTCAAACCAAACGGAAATATGCACTATACTGCCATTTTCGCTGAATGCTAAAAATATTGAAGGAAGAGAAACTGTAATGATGTGTCAACCCAGCCTCGAAATTATGGCAGGTAAAATAGCTGCATATGTATACGATAGTTTGAGAGTAGACAGCACAAACTATAACCCGGTCAAGAATATACCACCCTTTCAAAAAACACATGTGATGATATTTTACGGAAACGAAATAAAAGACTCCGTATTGGCGGCAAGGTTCAGAGATTCCGTATTGTCAAAAGGCTTTGAAGTAAAACATTTTGATAAGGTAACTAAAAACAGAGTATCATTTTTACAAACCATTTTTGCCGACACGAGTAAAGTGGCTACTGCCGCATGCATTTTTGTGACTTCATCCGATGAGGTTGTTGTGGCCAACATTGTAAGCTTGCTCGAAGTAAGCCAACAAAATACCCCTTTGATAACACGAGCTGATTGGTTGCAATTTGATTTAATTTCTTTTAGCCAGATGGAACGCAGGAGAGTACATTTTATTCACACAGATTACTTAGATTTCACCAACGATAATTATAACCAATTCAAAAAGGCTTTCATGAAAAAAACCAACCTTTTGCCATCAATTTATGCCGTACAAGGATATGAATATATGATGTATTTTGGACAAGCTCTAAAAGAGCACGGCACTTACTTCTATTATGGACTGCAAAACACCGGCAAAAAATCAGGCATCATATTATCCGGATGGGATTATACCAACAGCTACGCCAACCTGTATGTGCCGATAACACGCTTTAAAAATAAAAAACTGGAATTGGTAAATCGCTTAAAATGATATGAACAAAAACAAGAGCAGTCAATGGTTTCAGCGTGCCTGCCAAGTTATACCCGGCGGAGTAAACTCTCCGGTGCGCGCATTCAAGTCCGTGGGAGGAAATCCTGTGTTTATAGAACGTGCTCAAGGGGCATACTTATTTGATGTAGATGGTAATCGCTATATAGACCTCATCAACTCTTGGGGGCCTATGATTTTAGGTCATGCACAACAAGACATTTTAAACGCAGTAGAGGAAGCCATTCATAAATCTTTTTCATTTGGAGCTCCTACGGAAAAAGAAGTGCTCATAGCTGAGTTAATATGCGAGATGGTGCCTTCTATTGAAAAAATACGTTTTGTAAATTCGGGTACAGAAGCCACCATGTCGGCTATACGACTGGCAAGAGGTTATACCGGGAAAAATAAAATTTTGAAATTCGAAGGTTGCTATCACGGACATGGTGATTCTTTTTTGATAGCCGCTGGGAGTGGTGCTGCCACTACCGGTGTGCCCGATAGTGCCGGGGTGCCTCAGAGTATTGCAAATGATACTCTCACAGCGCCTTACAACGACTTGAGAGCAGTAGAAAACATTATAGATAGCAATCCCGACCAGATAGCCGCTATCATAGTAGAACCTGTGGCGGGCAACATGGGTTGTGTACCTCCGGAAAATGGTTTCCTGCAAGGCTTACGAAATATCTGCGATAAAAAAAATATTGTCTTGATTTTTGATGAAGTAATGACCGGATTTCGTCTGGCTCAAGGCGGAGCTCAACAATTATTCAATGTGATACCTGACCTTACCACATTGGGCAAAGTCATTGGAGGAGGACTTCCGGTAGGGGCTTACGGTGGTAAAAAAGAAATTATGGATTACATCTCACCCTCCGGACCGGTATATCAGGCAGGAACACTCTCCGGAAACCCCATAGCCGTAAGCGCAGGGTTAGCTACACTTCGTTATCTGTATCAACACAACGAAATTTATGTACAACTCGAACAGATCACCCAGAACCTCTGTCAGAAAATTGAACACAACATCGCGAAAACAGGAGTTAAAGCGACCGTAAACAGGGTTGGCTCTATGTTTACATTATTTTTTACTGAACAAAAGGTAACCAATTTTTCTTCCGCAAAAACTTCCGATACAGAAACGTTTGCAAAATATTTTAATTTAATGCTTGAGAAAGGTATATATTTAGCTCCTTCTCAATTTGAAGCGCTCTTCGTATCGGCAGAAATAAACCAAGAAATTGTGGAATATATTTCGCAGGCTAATCTTGAATCGCTGCGCAAGATATCAGCGATGATGTAGTGTAGTAGGTAACTAATGAATTACTTTTTCATTTCTATATACAATATAGACTTAGCAGAAAAATATGGCTCCGTGAAATAGCCACTGAGCTCCAGTGTGTGATAAGGAAGTGTCAAAGATTTAAGCTCATCCTCCAGATCGCCGCCTTTCAGAAGAATCATTCCATTGGGTATGATATTGAATTGATCGGTACGTATTTTACCTTTCATCCATTTGACTAATGTGCTTGTGTGAGTTACGGCTCGGCTTACTACAAAATGAAATTTGTCGTTCAGAAGTTCAGCTCGGGTGTTTAAGGCTACCACATTTTTTAACCCTAACTCATTTATCATATCTTCTACAGCCATGATTTTTTTTTTGATAGAATCTACCAGTATAAATTGAGTTTGAGGAAAAACTATTGCCAGTGGTAATCCGGGCAGCCCTCCGCCGGTACCCAGGTCAAGAACGCGCGTACCTGGAGAAAAAGAAATAAACTTGGCAATGCTTAATGAATGAAGTAAGTGATGCTCCTCAAAGTTTTCAATATCTTTTCTCGAAACAAGATTTATCTTACTGTTCCAGGTGATAAATATTTTTTCTAACTTCTCTAATCGGGCTTTTTGTTCGGCTTCCAAATACGGAAAGTAACGGTAAATGATGTTCATGAATGATTCATGTTGACATTCTTCTATATGGAGTCTCTTTTATTTTTTACTAAATCGTATAGCAACTCTCTGGCACGATGCAGTTGAGCTTTTACAGTACCTAGCGGAGCGTTAATTTCTTCGGCAATCTCTTCATAGGAGAGCTCCTGGAAATATCTCAGTTTTACCAATAATTGATACTTGTTGGGAAGTTTAGTTACGATGGCTTTTATGATTTCTATCTTCTCACCTTTTATGGCTTCCTCTTGAGGGTCGGGGTTAAAATCTTTTATGTCTATATCTACATTTTCGCCGCTCTCGTCTTTATACGTATTGCTGATACTCATGGTATCGAGCTTTTTTTTGCGAATAAAATCAATGCAGTTGTTTGTGGCAATACGAAACAACCAAGTGCTGAACGTAAATTCGGGGTTGAATTTTTTGAGATTACGAAAAGCTTTTGCAAAGGCTTCTATAGTCAGGTCTTCTGCATCGTCTACATTACGAACCATTTTAAGTATCATATGATACACTGGCTTTCGGTATCGTGCCATGAGCTCTGCAAATGCTTTTTCATCGGCTTGTTTTGCACGCTCCACAAGCAAGAAGTCCTTTTTGGCTTTCTCAGAAAATTCTCTGTTCAGATCCATTTATCTTTTTTTCTCCGCAATAGCGACAACATAACTACCACCATATGATTGAATACAAAAAAAACATCGGCATATAGCATCACCATCCAGTGAAAACGCTCGCTTATTTTTTTTGCAATAATCACAAAAATAAGAATAAATACCAAAGTTCGCACAGCGAATAAGAAGTAAATGAATGGATCAACAAGAATTAATACAGACGTAAATGAAAGATAAAACAGAATATGTGATGAGTAAAGCAAGCCTAATAAAAATTTCAACAAAGGCTTATAATATATGCTTACGGAAACATGCCTTATTTTTTGTTGTAACCATGAATAATAATTGGTTTTGGGAATGGAGTAGACATGGGCATCGGGATGTACTACGATGGTAGTGTTGTAAAAGTTGGCATGGTCGCGTACGAACAGGTCATCATCACCACCGGTTATGTGTTTGTGGTTTTGAAATCCATCATGGCTTCCGTACAAATGTTTTGTATAGGCAAGGTTTCTTCCCACACCCATGTAGGGGATGCCTGCCAGAGCAAATGAAAAGTATTGAACAGCCGTATAAAAAGTCTCGTAACGAATCAGTTGGTTCAAAAAGCCTTTTGTTTTTTTATAAGGTGAATATCCAAGTACTAAGCTTATGTGGTCATTTATAGCCGAGGCCATCATGGATATCCAATTGCTTGAGGCAGGTATGCAGTCGGCATCGGTAAATAAAAGTATATTGTAAGAAGAATAACTTATAGCCTGCATGAGAGCATATTTTTTGGAGTTGATACCCGTGGGAGTTTGGTCAATACGTATCCACTTTAGCTTAGGTTCGTTCTTGTACATTGATTTGAAATATTGTTCACTTCCGTCAGTAGAGCGATCGTCAGCAATCAAGATTTCAAAATTATTGTACTTTTGAGCTAACAACGCTGGCAAAAGATTTTTTAAATTTTCTAACTCGTTGTGTGCAGCTATGATTACCGATACAGGTTCGCTTGATATGATATCTTGTGTTTTTTTTGCATTATGCAGTGCAAGTCGTATGAAGAAAAATAAGAAAAAAAACAGTTGCACAATACAACTTACAAAAAAGATGAAATAGGCATATTGCATCCATGTAGTCATTTCCTTTTGCTCTCAGGTATGGGCTTAAAAATTACGCATCGTATGTGTGTAATATCTTGAGATAGTAATGAAATATACATATGAATTGGTTAGATAGATGAATAATTTAGATAAAGGTACAAGATTAAAAATTAATTTTGAGAAAAGCGGAAAGATGTTTTTTCAATTAGAAGCCAAGGATAAGTCAAGCCATGCAAGAGCCGGTGTAATATATACAGCACATGGAAACATACATACGCCGGTGTTCATGCCGGTAGGTACGGCTGGTACAGTGAAGGCTGTGCATCAAACAGAACTGAGTGCTGTGATAGGAGCAGAAATTATTTTGGGCAATACCTATCATCTATATTTAAGGCCGGGAGTGGAAGTATTGAAAGCAGCGGGAGGATTGCACAAATTTAACGGGTGGCAAAGACCTATTCTCACTGATAGCGGAGGTTTTCAGGTGCATTCACTCAATGAAATAAGAAAAATTAGTGAGGAGGGCGTAGTGTTCAAGTCGCATATTGATGGCTCTGCTCATATGTTCACACCGGAAAATGTGATAGATATACA
The DNA here is from genome assembly GCA_025054875.1 of Cytophagaceae bacterium. GTDB lineage: Bacteria > Bacteroidota > Bacteroidia > Cytophagales > Cytophagaceae > JANWYS01. The sequence goes on from JANWYS010000004.1 coordinate 20,773, forward strand.
ACGTAAAATAGGAGCTGATATCATCATGGCTTTTGATGAATGTACACCTTATCCGTGCGACTACGCATATGCCAAATCTTCCATGGAACTAACACACCGCTGGTTAAAAAGATGTATTAAAAGGTTTAATGAAACAAAAGAGGAATATGAATATGCTCAATATTTATTTCCTATAGTACAAGGTAGCGTATATAAAGATTTAAGAAAAATTTCGGCAGAGGTAATCGCTCAAGCCGATTGCATAGGGAACGCCATTGGTGGACTTTCAGTAGGAGAACCTGCCGAAGAGATGTATGAAATGACGGCTTTAGTGTGCGAGATTTTGCCTGCTCATAAACCCCGATACCTCATGGGGGTAGGCACACCAGCCAATCTATTGGAGTGCGTTGCTCTGGGAATAGATATGTTTGACTGTGTAATGCCTACGCGTAATGCACGCAACGGTATGCTTTTTACTACCGAAGGCATCATCAACATAAAAAATGAAAAATGGAAAAAAGATTTTTCTCCTATTGACCCTAACCTCAACATTTTTACCAATGAAATTTATACTAAAGCTTATCTTAGACACTTAATCATAAATAATGAAATTCTCGCCGCTCAGATAGCAAGCATTCAAAATCTTTCTTTTTATTGTTACCTTATGCAGCAGGCACGCATGCACATTGTGCTCGGCGATTACATACAATGGAAAAAAGATATTCTCGAAAAAATTATGCGTAGATTGTAAATCGCTTATGAAAATTTTAGACCTATACATACTGAAAAAATTTCTGGTAGCATTTTTCTTTGCCATGATGCTGATAGTTTCGGTAGTGTGTATATTGGATATCACCGAAAGGTTGGACGACTTCATAGATACTGGTTTCGGACCTTTAAAAATCTTCACTGATTATTATATCAACTTCATAGCCTGGTTGGCTAATTTACTGAGTCCTATCATAATATTCATAGCAGCAGTGTTCGTTACAGCCCGTATGGCTGCTCATACTGAAATAATAGCCATATTAAGCAGCGGAGTGAGTTTCAGAAGACTATTATTCCCATATTTATTAGGTTCGAGTTTTATAGGCATATGTATTTTCATACTTCAGGCATGGATACTGCCGCATGCCAACAAAAAAAGAGTAGATTTTGAAAATACGTATCTGGATACAAAATTTTATTTTGAAGAGCGCAACGTTCATATGAAAATATCTCCTGAAACGTACGTTTATTTAGAAGCATACAACAGTGATCTCAACATGGCTTATCAATTCACGTTGGAAACCATCATTGATAATAAATTGCTGTATAAACTAAAAACAGATAAAATAACCTGGGTTGACAGCTGCAAATGCTGGTACATGGAGCATTACTCTGAACGTGAATTTAAAGAAAATGGAACGGAACTATATCGCCAGGGATTTAAAAAGTATATTCAAATAGCTTTATCTCCTCAGGATTTTGGAAACACTTACATGTTACAATCAACCATGACTCTTGAAGAACTGGACAAATACATAGATAAGCTTAAGCTAAAAGGATCTGAAAACATATTCCCATATCTTATCGAGAAATATGAGCGATTCACATATCCTTTCGCTATTGTTATTTTAACGATGATTGGAGTGGTAGTATCCTCTAAAAAAAGCCGTGAAGGCACGGGTTTTCAGATTGCTTTTGGATTCGTACTGGCCTTTGTCTACATATTGATGGCTATAGTAAGCCGTAACTTTGCTAATGTTGGAGATATTCCTCCACTGCTTGCCGTGTGGATACCTAACATATTATTTTCTTCTATCGGATACATCATGTACAGGTACGTACCGAAGTAACCTTGATAAAAATCATAATTTTGTGCAGAAAAAAATTGAGTTATCACTCAAGATAACCTACCGCTTGCGAAATTGTTGGCTCATAAAATTTTTAATACAAATAAGTTTATATTGAGTAAAACTTTTTTATTTTGCAGGCATTATATTTTGTACCTTTACCGAGCCTTAATACGAATTACAAATGAAATCTTTTATAAGTCTGGTTATTATCTACAGTTTATACAAAATATGCCTTGCGCAATCCATAGTAGCTATGGAGGACTTCAGCCTGGCAAGCCCTTTTAATGAACCGGATGGGAGAAATGATATTGTAAAAATATCTTCTACAGATTTCATATCTGTTGCAAAAACCAAAGGTAACGTTACCGGTAAGTCTGAATTTGTAATCGAGAGATATAATAATGACCTTAAACCTGTGTGGAAAACTCCATTACTTACTGATGTCACCGAAGATTACATAGACTTATATTTTAATGGCAAAGATGCCATACTCCTCTCGGTAATTCACGATGAAAAAAATAAAAAAACTACACTTGTAGCATATGCTTTTGACATTAACACTGGCAATAAAATCTGGGAAAAAGAATTAGAGTCTTATAATGTAGGCGACTGGGAAAACAATCCCCACAAAGGCAAAGTGAAAGAATCTTTTATTGATATAGTTTGTGAGCATGTAAATAAAAATTTCGTAACTCCGATAGAGTATAAGCATAACATACGTTTTTCTCAAAACAATGAGAAATTCCTCTCATATGTATACAATTACGGAGAAAGTAACCTTAGCGCCTCTCTATGTGTGTATGATAAATTCTGTAATGTAATTGCTAAAGGAAAAGTATCGATTGACAATAATTATGTAAATCATGGTATTTATCTGAACAATGCCGGTGACATTTTTATTGTAAACGCTAACCAGTCTGGCAAGCTCAACATTATACGCTATGACCTTATTACAAAAGACTTTGATATCATGGAACTTCCAGGAGCCAATTTCAGAAAAGATGATTTTCAGGTAGCATTTCTGAATGACGATGAGCTTTATGTTGCCTGCACGGAATCTTCATCAGACGGTGCCCTTATTGGAGTGATGTACAACAAATTTGATTTTAAAAACAAAACTTTAGATAAGTCAGTGTTTGAACCTATATCAGGGAAAACCGGTATGATGGTAATTCAGGAACGTAGCAACAATAAACTTTTGAAAGGAGATGAAGATTGGAAATATTACGACATCGCCCACTTCATCATTGATAAGGATGAAGACATAACCATCATATTAGAGAAAAGAATGTTGTATGCACAAGGATATCCGCACATTGCCCGCGATGTATTTGACGTAAGCCATAAAGTAGAAATAAACGGACACGTACAGACAGAAGGTGTTATCATTCTTGATTTTCACAGAGGCGGCGAATTACGCTGGGCAAGCTATATTCCCAAAAATCAAATCTATGCTGCTACCGATGGCCTGAACTCCATATCTTTTGTATTTGACCGCAGTCACAAAAATTACTATCGTTTCCTCTATGCATATTCAGAAGGCCTGGATGGAATGATCACCAGTATCCGATATGTAGCGATAGATAAAAACTCAGGCAAAAAAGTAAAAGATGAAAAATTACCCAACGACTCAAAACTTCTCCTTGTGCGTGAGTATACTCTATGGAATGACGATAATACCGTAACACTTGTAGGCCGTAAAGGTTTACTCGGAAAATCTTCATCTATCGTAAAAATAAAACTTCCAAACTAAACCCTTTACAACTATGTTTCTAATCATAACCGGACTTTTTATCTTGTTGGTCGGAATAGCCGTAGGAAAGGCTGATTCTGCTGCTGCAAAATTTGGCAACCTTTTGAAATTGGGTGGTGTAGCCACTATGCTATTTGGTACGATCATTTCCTGTGTCGTTCAAATTGAACCCGGACAAATTGGTATTCAAAAACTCTTTGGCAAGATTGATGAGAAAAATGTGCTAACTAATGGTTTGAACTTCGTAAATCCTCTGGTAGAAGTAATACGGTTAGACATCAAAACACAAAACTACACGATGGCTTCCATACATGACGAAGGTGACCGCACAAGAAGCGATGCTGTAGCAGTATTATCTGCTGATGGCTTGGAAGTACACATGGATATATCCATACTTTATCGCATCAGCCCTACAGATGCACCCAGAATTATCAAAGAAACAGGAACGGATTATATAGAAAAAATTGTGCGCCCCGTAACACGAACCCGCATAAGAGATATTGCTGTATACTATGACGCTGTGTCTCTTTACTCGAAAAAAAGGGACGAATTTCAGGCTAAAATTTTCAACGGCATCATGGAAGACTTTAAAAAAAGAGGTATAGTGCTGGAGCAAGTACTCATCAGAAATATAAACTTGCCCCAATCCGTAAAAGCAGCCATAGAAGCCAAAATCAATGCTGAACAAGAAGCCCAAAAAATGGAATTCGTGTTGCAAAAAGAAAGACAAGAAGCTGAACGTAAACGAGTGGAAGCACAAGGTATTGCCGACTATCAACGTATTGTAAGCTCGGGGTTGACAGAAAAGCAACTTCAATATGAGATGATCAAAGCCATCAAAGAATCGCCAAACTCAAAAATTATTGTGATGGGCAACGGGAAAGGAATGCCACTGATACTCGGAGGCAACTAAGCTTGCTTACCACAAATAGCAGGCCTATCATGCTTTTTCTAATGAGTGTAAATAATTTAAACCTATGAATAAAGAAGTTTATTTGTTGGGTTATTATTTACACAATCGCTTAGTCGCTGAAGATTGCAGCTTAAGGAAATTGACCATTTAGGTATTAGTAAATGTGGTTATCGCAAGTACTACTAAGAGAAGTGGGTCGTTAAACCTTGGATTTGTTGATTGCAGAAAGTTTAATGACGTAGCTGTTCATGTTGGCATAATTGATAAAATATGGAGCCACTTTTTAGTTATATAGATTGTAGTGGAAACCTTGTTGTACCTGCTATATAAATGCGCAGAGGAGTATCCTAATTGACAAACTTGCAAATAGTTTCGTTTAACCTGAATACCCCATGAATGTAAAAGTGTAGTGAAATGTTTTTTTCTTTTGGGCGCGCCCTATCGGGCCGGGCTGTCCGCCACTCCGCTATCGCTGCGGTGCTCCGCTAAAGCTCCGCACTGGCCGTTCCGGCCATGGCTCCCATCCCTCGCGCAAGTCCTCTCGAAATTTTTCAGCTTCATAAGAAAATGTAAACCTCCGAAGTAGCTTGCAAAAGAGAATGCCGGCCGATTTCCAATCGGGAAGTTTAGAAGATACAACACTAGACTTTACCCCACATCCACGCATAAATCCCCCACCAACTTCTCTTCAAAACCACCGACAAACCCAATGTTGTACAATAGGATTGAGCGGTTTCTTTGATTTTCTTTTTTGTGGAGCTTTCAGCCGAATAAAAAAAGAGCGAACCGCTAAAGTCCGACGCGCCCCAGAAAAAGAAGAACAGAAGTTTGCCCGAATCTTTTAGAAATAATGAAAACTACCAAATCGTCCTATGCCAATAAGCTCCATTCAAAGCGAAGCTGCGAACCTGACTCTCATTTCTTCTTATGCATAATCAGGGATAAAAGCAGTTAAAGCAGAAGTTAAATGCCAAATTTCTGTATGTATATCGGTTTAATGTTTCATATATTCAATAGCTTTCTTTCAAGAGCTCATTAATTTGTTTACATACAAGTTCAGTTTGGCTGGGACTGGCCGCCTCTTTGTAAGCAATGTTGCCCTTTTTGTCAATAAGTACATATCGGGGAATGTATTGAACATTATATTTGGTGAGTACACTATCTATTTTACCTTGGTCTGAGTAGAGATGAATGGCGCCATCGGTATTTTTCTTTACGTATTTTTCCCATGTTTTTAATGTATAATCATTGTCAAACGACACATACATAAACACTATATCAGAATTGTTTTTGTAGAGTTCTCTGAGTTTTTTTCCATGAGGCATTTCAGCCATACAAGGGCCACACCATGTAGCCCAAAAATCTATGTACACAACTTTACCTTGATAATCAGAAAGAGAAATTTTTTTCCCTTGAACATCCGTAAGCGTAAAGTCAGGTGCTTTGTTAACTGTATGTTGTGCAAACGCAAAAACGGCAACAATACATACTGCCGGGATACTCAAAATTATACTGGACAACTTTTTTAATCTGTTCATAATCATTTTTATGGTAAAATAAATGTTTATGAAAGAGAACGTAGAAAGTAAAAATTTCTTATCTTTCAGTTTGTAACTAACATTGAATTATGGAGAAAATCTACAATTTTATACTATATACGTTAGCAACGTTAATTTTGTTTTCCTGTGGTAGCACAAAAGTAGATGATATTGTATCCGAATCGCCCGATAAGAAGGGTAAAATAAAAATATCAGCTTCCAGAAGTAACAGTTTAGACCCCTTTGATGTAACCATTAACCTATCAGGATATGGGCAGGACCGCAGTATTACCATGCAAATTTTTGCTAGTAACTTATCACCAGAAAATGTATTGTTTGACTGGAAGAACAATACCGACTGTGTAGTAACTTTCATACAACAAGACGATACCAAGCGAGTGCTTTACATACGCATTGATGAAAACGGGCTCAAACTAAACGAGGTAGGATAGGGTAGTCAAAGAAGTGATAAAATAAATTTATTTTACGTTGGGCTAAACTCATATAAGTGCTATATTTGTGGTTTATAATGGAGAGGTGCCTGAGAGGCCGAAAGGAGCAGTTTGCTAAACTGTCGTACGTGTTAAAGCGTACCGCGGGTTCGAATCCCGCCCTCTCCGCATGCTCTGGCAATCCACGCATATTTAATCGTTGCTTTGCATGAAGTGGATTCACTCTCCCGACACATTTCTCTACTTGTTCATATCTTCATATGTCATTCTGTATGCTATCTATGTGTTCAGAATCGTATCCTTACTTAAACATACAAAGCTAAACCTGCCTGATTTACTTTTTAAATTTGTTCTTCGTAGCAGCTATGTTAGTCTCATGTCCGTATCGCTGTTAGGCCCTTCGTTTGGAGATGTTAAAAAAGAGCTACAATCCGTGGGAAAGTCGGTGTGCTTTTTAATAGACCTCTCCCTTTCAATGGACGCAACCGATATAGCTCCTTCAAGAATCGCAGTAGTAAGAAGAGAGCTCGAAAAAATTATTAAAGAGTTGCACTCCGACCGCATGAGTATGATAGTCTTCAACGATGTTGCTTATTTGCATTGTCCATCTACATACGAGCAGTCTACGCTACTGCTTCATACTGCACATCTAAGCACCTCTATACTACCGGAGGGCTCCACCGATATATTACCCGCCTTGCAACTGGCAAATCAAAAATGTATGGAAAACAAATGGAACAATCTAAAAGAGCCTAAGGTAATCATCCTCATTACTGATGGAGAACTTTTTCTAAGCACAGAATACAACAATATTTTGAACAACTTAAAAAAAAATCAGATTAACTTATTTGTAGTAGGTGTGGGTAGCCAGGCAGGCGGAAAAATACCCATCTCAAAAGACAAATACAAAACCGATGCAAAAGGACAACCAGTGATTACTAAATCTGATTTTGAATTTTTAAAACATCTGGCAGAGGATGCCAATGGCAAATACTACGAATGGTCGGACAGAAAAACAGATACCGAAAACATTATCATGGATTTGAAGAAAATAAAAGGTGCAGTGTGGGCCGATAAGAAAATAGAAAGCAACGCCAATAAATACTTTTATTTTCTATCGCTGTCATGTGTGCTTATGTTGATTGATTTATTGATTTCAGTAAAAACAAAACACTCATGAAAGTATTCATATTTACTGCCTTTTTTATTTTTATAAACGTCGGCGAATGGCTTTGGAAAAATTTTAACAGCATATACCTTACCAACCAACTTCAAGAGAGGGCTCATCAACTTTACGAAAACAAAAACTATAAAGAGGCCATAGGTTGCTACAATCAATTGTTATACGAATATCACATGACAGATGAGAAAATATATCTAAACATAGCCCATTGCTACTATCTGTTAAAAAACTATGCGTTAGCCGAGTATTTTTACAAAAATTTACTTAAGTCTAAAAACCATCACATCCGCTCTATAGGCAATCTTCAAACAGGTATCATCATGGCTTCTCTCAATAAGCCTGATGTAGCATTAAATTATTTTCGTGAGGCTCTTAAAGCTGATCCCGGAAATTATAAAGCACGATTTAATTATGAATACATAAAACATCTGAGAGACCAACAGCAGGAAACCTCCGGAAAAAAGAAAAATAACAATGGGAAAAACAAGTTAAACGCAAAAACTTCTGATAACAAAGAAATATTGCAAGACAACCGCAATAACAAAAATTCATTTGATGATTCAGACTATACTGAGCACGATGATGAAATGCAGAGGACTAAAGATCACACTCTTCATGATCTGAAACCAGGCGAGCAAGGCAAACTCAAGATGAACGCATTGTCTTTTGAGCGTCTGAAAGAAATGAATATAACCCCTGAACAAGCGGCTGCCATTTTACAAGCCTTGAAAAATGAAGAGATCCAATATGTGCATCAGTTGAAAAAGAAAAAAGCTGCAAAACACACACTAACCCAACCCGATTGGTAATTATATGAATGACACTTATCGGCTTACTTATCTTTAAGGTATAATATTCCTTCCGTGAGTCACAATCAGAACAGATATCCCGAACTTCTTTTGGTGATCCTTAACTGCTGAAGTAATGCAGATTTTGCGGTGAACGAAAACATGTAAAAACTTTGCGCACCAAAGGGATTAAATTGCAAGTTCATTTGCCAGCAATGCAAGTCTCGATATATGCCGAAGTTTGAAGTTGTAATTTTTTTGGCTATCATGTCGTAACCAGTCTGTATGTCAATTTTCCAATAGTTTGTTAGTTTCAGACCGGCATTCAGCGTAATAGCCCGGTTGACAACTTTATCTGCGTGTCCGGTTTTTATATAGCTCATGTTAAAAGCAATATTTAGATTCCATGGGATGTTGAAATCAACATACATCAGAGGGTTATTATGTATATATTGCAATGCTCGTTGCAATTCAGGATCTTTAGAAGAAGGCATTTGGGGTGATTTACGTTTAGGCGCTAAAGAAGTACCTATGGATATATTGTAACTATAGTCATCCGCAAGACCACTGTTTGTAGCACTTGTAAACATATAGCGATTTACTTTCACTTGCTGAACGCTTCTTTTGTTGTTCAAAAAAGTTTCATTGAGCAGTAAGTAGCCATAGGGCGAGTAGCGTCCCGCTATGGATATATTTATCTTCTGAAGAATGTTGGTGCGGGCTGCTATGTTTATATCCGACATGTTCAGAGAGTCTGCTGCTAAGTTATAGTTGGCCGATGCACTGAGGTTGTCAAGCAGATTTATTTTTTTAAAAGAATTGTTTCCGGTTGTATCTTTTTTGTTAGCGACTTTTGCTTCAAATACATTGTTGAGCGATAATCCGATATTTCCCTGTCTTTGAGAGGGTGTGGCAGCACCATCGTATATAAAATATTTTATGCTTTCGCCTTTGAGGTTAGTATCGCCGGGCACAGTTACATATGTTTTGTATCGTGGATCAGAAAAGTCCGGAGCATATGTGAAGTTAACAGCCGGTGTAAAGGTGTGACGTATAGCTTTCAGAAATTTACTTTTTATACGAAAAGTACCATATATGTTGGTATTCATGGAAAGGCTCATGTTATAGTGATATGCACGATAAAATCCCTCAATGGTATCTTTTTTTATGGTTATTCTTCCGCTGTTGTCGCGTCCGTAGTTGAATTTTTTTCTGTACCAATTTTCCGTGTAGTTGAATCCGGGGTTCACATTGACATATTTGAATAACTTAAACGTTGTTCCCACCGGCACCAGATGTTGTACGGACATGCGGCTATATGGTAGTATATAAGCGCGCATGGTACTTTCGTTTATTTTGAACACTGAATCTTTTACGCCTGAAGAGGTAGGTATTGATATTCGGTTTGTGAAATCCAATGAAGTATTGGTTTGATAGGATAAGAATATTTTTTCATACCACTTGTTTCCGGAACTTCCTCTCCTTTTGAATGGAGTAATGCGGTTCATAGAAAAGTTAAATTGAGGTAAGGTAGCGTTGTAAATGGCGCTTTTGTTGGAAGTTCTACTCTCGGCCATGTTTTGGTTTGAGCGTGCTGCAACGGACATGCTGAACGGCGTGCGGCCAAATTGTTTTCTGTACATCACATTTGAGGCTGTTGCATTTTGTTGTACCAGGGTTGGAATATAAGTGTTGGTCGAAAAATAATTGCTTGAACTCACATTTACATCAGCATTGAAACTACTGTTTCGCCTTGCTAGTGTTGCGTGGTTCCACACCACATTAAAATTTTGTTGTTTTGTTTCGTTATCAAATCCATCGAGCAAGCTGCTGTATACACCATTCAGATTACCATTGAATTTATATCTTTTAATGTAAGTAGATGTGTAAGCAGCTCGCCAACTGCGATTGGCATACAAATCGCCGGTGAGTTGCACGTTGAGATAATCGTTCACAGCCCAATAATATCCGCCTTCCTTGAAAAAAAATCCACGCAGTTGATCTTCGCCAAAAGTCGGGAAGATTATACCTGATTTTTTTTTGTTTATAATAGGGAAAAAGCCCAGGAAAAAACCTAAAGGTGTGGGCACATCTTGCACCACCATATGAAAAGGGCCCGACACAATTTTGTCGTCAGGTATCAGTTTCACCTTTTTTGCCACGATTTTAAAGTGCGGATGTTTCATGTTGCAAGTTGTATACGAACCCTCTTTCATGTACACAGCATCTTTCATTCGCTTCACGGTATCTCCATGGAGATAGCCTTCTCCTTGCTGAGTAACTATACCATGTATAATACCTTTTTCAGTTTTTAGATTGTATTTCATCGAGTCGCATACATATTTGTCTGTCTTATCCGTATAGATTGGATAGTTGTAATATCTGCCTGTGCTATCTTTTCGACCTTTGGCAAATACAATGTTGTTTTGCCAGTCTAAACTTATCTGGTCGGCTTGCAATTTTTTATCGTCATAAATGATGGTGGCATTGCCATAGAGATAAACCTTTTTGTTTGTAACATCCATCACAAGGGAATCGTCTGCTGTATATATGATTGTGGTTTCTATATCGCTACTATAAGTATCTATGGTATCTGCAGTCAATACGGAGTCTTTTAATGCACTGCTATCGGTGTTTGCACCTTTGTTCAGGTGTTGAGTAAGAGCAACCGAATCGCTTTTCTGATGCTTGGTTAATGTATCTGAAATGAGCGATTTCAGGCTATCGCTGCCACTGATCTGTTGCGAGTTTGCTGTTCGGCAAAAAAAAAGCAACAGAGTTGTCAGATACAATGAAAATGTGAAAAATAGTTTCAGAATTCTTTATAAATTTAAAATCACGATTTCAAATTTATGTGAATAAGTCAATTGTTTATCACAAGATGTTTAAAAATGTATTCACAGTAATTGTCTGTCTTATCATAATTCTTAGTTCGTTTACCCCTCTGGATGTTCGCAAATATAGGTTAAAAACAATAGTTATAGATGCAGGTCATGGAGGCAAAGATCCAGGGTGTATAGGCAAAATCAGCAAAGAGTCTACCATAGCACTGCAAACGGCATTGGAGCTGGGAAAAATTATTTCTCAAAAGCATTCAGATATCAAGGTGGTATATACGCGCAGTACGGACGTATTTGTGGAACTACACGATAGAGCAAACCTTGCTAACAAGGTAAATGCTGATGTGTTTATTTCGCTGCACTGCAATTCGGGGCCTCCCTCTGTATGTGGCACAGAAACTTACACTATGGGTTTGAGCAGCAGCGAGCAAAACCTGGAAGTTGCCAAGCGCGAGAATGCAGTAATACTACAAGAAAGTGATTACATTAATAAATACAACGGATATGACCCTGAAAATCCTGCTACTCATATATTATTGGCAAACTATCAACAAGCTCACATAGCCAATAGCCTGTTGCTGGCAGAAAAAATAGAAAAACAATTTGAGACCAGAGTAAAACGCAACAGCAGAGGAGTACGCCAGGCCGGCTTACTGGTGTTGTGGAAAACAGCAATGCCTTCCGTTTTGGTTGAATTAGGCTTCCTCACTCATACTCAAGAAGAAAAATTCCTGAACTCCGCACAAAATCGAATATACATGGCTTCGGCTATTTACAGAGCTTTGAAGGAGTATAAAGAGGAGTTGGAAAATATGAATTAAAAAAAATGTTTAACTTAGCGTCCAATTATTAAACAACAGCAACGTGAAATTTTCCAAAGAAGCTAAAATCGGCATATTGGCCGTGGTGTCGTTTACAATTTTTTATTTAGGATTTAACTTTTTGAAAGGAAGAAACTTTTTTTCCAATACCAAAACCTACTATGTGATATACCCGAAAACCGGTGGCCTTAAGCCCTCCAACCCTGTACAGATAAATGATGTTACGGTAGGAAGGGTCAACTATATACAACTACTTCCCAAGAAAAACAACAGCGTGCTCGTTGAAATAGAAGTAGACAATGCTATAGAGTTAGGCGACTCAACCTGGGCTTTGCTCTCTAAAGTAGATTTACTGGGCGCCACGCGAATATTACTTATTCCCGGAAACAGCTCAAAATTATACAAGTCCGGCGATACTTTGAGGAGCGGACAGGAAAAAGACTTCCTGCAAACACTTAGCGAAAAAGCTAATCCAATATTAGAAGAAATTGATACTACTCTGGTCCGCTTCAACAGAGTGCTTGAAGATGAAACCAACAATCAAATAAAAAAAATACTGGCTAACCTTGTAGCCACCACAGAAAATCTGAACGCAATAACCAAGCAAAACAGAGAAAACCTAAACAGCATTACCACCAACCTGAATGCCCTTTCCGCTTCACTGTTGCAAACCAGCAACAACCTCAAGCCTTTGCTCGCTAAGTTTAACGATGTGGCCGATTCATTGAAAAATACCGAACTCAAGCAAGCTGTAAGAGCTGCCACTAATGCCATGAACGACCTCAACTCCATCACTTCAAAAATAAACAGAGGCGAAGGCTCCGTGGGAGACCTCATCAACAACAAACAAACCGTAGACAACCTGAACCGAACCTTAAAATCTCTGAACGATTTGTTGGTAGACCTAAAATACAACCCTCGCCATTATTTCAAGCCTTTCGGAGAAAAACCCAAAAAGAAAAACAAAATAAAAACCGATACCTCTGTGGCCACTAAATAACCTTTATTTAAGCCGATATGAAAATATACACTAAATCCGGAGACAAAGGTTTTACTTCACTATATAGCGGCGACAGAATATCCAAAGCTCATCTGCGAATAGAGGCTTATGGATGTGTAGATGAACTCAACTGTTATGTAGGCCTGCTTGCAGATTATACTATCAATAGCAACAGAATACATGTATTGCGGGAAATTCAAGATCGTTTATTTACAATGGGTGCCATGCTATCTACGGGTACAAAAAAGCAGCACCTTAAACAGCCCGACCTTAGCGAACAAGACGTACTAACCCTGGAACGAGAGATAGATGCCATGCAGGAAATATTACCGCCGTTGCGTTTTTTTATTTTACCCGGCGGCCACAAAGAAGTTTCCTTTTGCCACATAGCACGCACGGTATGCCGGCGTGCAGAACGAGCTATAATAGCCTTGCATGAAAATGAACCCGTGGAAGAAATCATACTCAAATACATAAACAGGCTGTCCGACTATCTTTTCGTGTTGGCACGTACCATGGCTAAAGACCTGAATGCAGAGGAGATATGCTGGAAGCCAAAGTTTTAAAATACAAAATATAAGTACACTATGACCACAACAGAATACACAGAGTTAAGGGAGAGAGTAGAAGCCCTGAGGAGGTATCTTTGACATAGATGCCAAGCTATCTTTCATTGAAGAAGAACAAAAGAAAACCACTTTGCCCGATTTTTGGGATAACCCCAAAGAGGCTCAAAGAATACTCAAAGAAATCAGCATGCAAAAAATGTGGACAGACAGTTTTGCTGCATGCGAAAAGCAATTTTATGATTTCGACACGCTTCATGAATTTTATTTGGCGGGCGAAGTAGAGGAGCACGAAATAAAAGCCGAATACGAGAAAGTTCTTAAACTGGTAGAAGCGCTTGAATTCAAAAAGATGCTTAGCGGCGAGGAAGATCAATTGAATGCTCTCATGGAAATAAACCCGGGCGCCGGAGGCACCGAAAGCGAGGACTGGGCGGCAATGCTTATGCGCATGTATATAATGTGGGGAGAAAAAAACGGATATACAGTGAAAGAGGTATACTATCAGGCAGGCGAAGTGGCCGGAGTAAAAACTGTTACTTTACAGTTCAGCGGGCCTTTCGCTTATGGGTATTTGAAATCGGAAACCGGTGTGCATCGCCTTGTACGTATAAGCCCCTTCAACGCACAAGGCAAGCGCCAAACCTCTTTTGCTTCAGTATTTGTATATCCGGAAGTTGACGACCGCATAGAAATAGAAATCAATCCCGCCGATATTGAGTGGGATACATTCCGATCGGGTGGAGCCGGTGGGCAAAATGTAAACAAAGTAGAAACCGCTGTACGACTACGCCATATTCCCTCTGGCATCGTTATTGAATGCCAGCAGGAACGATCGCAATTGCAAAATAAAGAAAACGCTCTGAAGATGCTCAAATCGAGGCTATATCAAATTGAACTTGAAAAAAAGAACGAAGAACGTGCCAAACTTGAGAGCACAAAAACCAAGATTGACTTCGGTGGCGCTCAAATCCGCAACTATGTATTGCATCCTTACAAATTGGTCAAAGATTTACGCACCGGAGTAGAACGCACCGATGCTCAAAACGTATTGGACGGCGACCTCAATGATTTTATTAAAGCTTTTCTCATGCAATCTTAATCTGTTTCCCATGAAACTAAGTATTGATGTATTGTATCAAACTCCCAAAGCATGGACAGAAGCCGTACTCAGCGACTTCAATACTTTTCTGCAGGACCATGCTAACTGCGAACGAAAAGCTGCAGCCTTCGCCATGAGCATGGTTGCAAAGTACCCCTATCGCACTAAAATATTACATCCCCTTATAGATACTGCAATTGAAGAGCTTGAACATTTCAGAGATGTAGTACACCTGATGAGTTCACGTGGCGTACCCTTACCCATAGAGATGCCTGAAGATGAATATACTAAAAAACTTATTGCCTCCTGCCGTCCTACACGTGAGGAGCGCTTTTTAGACCGGCTACTTCTCGGGTCAGTATTTGAAACCAGAGGTGCCGAACGCTTCAAGCTCATCTACGAAGTTCTTGATGATCCTCAGCTGAAAAAGTTTTATCACAACCTATGGGCATCAGAAGCTAAACACAGCAACAATTATGTAAAGTTTGCTCTACTTTATTTCGACCAAAACACCGTTTACGAAAGATTGAAACAACTCATTGACATTGAAAGCAACATAGTGCAATCTTTACCTTTCAAACCCGCATTGCACTGACCTGTATTATTTTTGCTTAACAAAAATTGAAATTCTGTATCTTTAACTTAATTTCAGTGCAGAATAATTTTTGTTCACTTATCAACTCATGGTTGAAGATTGTATGACGTACACCAAAAAAGATACTCTCCTGAAAAGTAACTACATCAGCCGGGACTTGAGTTGGATAAATTTTAACACCAGAGTGCTGGACCAAGCCAAAAATATTACAAGAAATATTTTTGAGCGTCTGAAATTTATGGCCATAACAGCATCCAACCTGGACGAATTTTTCCAAATACGTGTTGGCAGTTTGTATAATTATATTGATTACGGCAAAGAACGGATAGACTATTCAGGCTTGCGAGAGCAACAGTTTAGAAAAACACTTTTAAGCGAGGTACAATCTTTTTATAAACATCAGATAGACTACTTTGAGCGCTCATTGCGCCCGGAGTTCAGAAAAAATGGCTTTGACATAGCCTCACAAGAAGACCTCAACGAAAAAGATAAAGAAGGCATAGAAGATTATTTTATGAACATCGTATATCCCATGCTCACCCCCATGGCTTATGATGGTTATCATTCATTTCCCATTTTGGTAAATAAAATGCTCACTCTGGGTGTCATAACCAGAAATCCGGGCGGTGGAAAAGATAATGACAAAAAATTATCATTCGTACAAGTACCTCAAAATCTACCTCGCTTTTATACCATTGACAAAGGAGACATCATCCTCTTTATGCCACTTGAAGACATCATCAAATGGCATATTGACAAACTCTATAGAAATGTGGAATTGATTTCCATGACTCTGTTCAGAATAACACGCAACGGAGATTTTTCAATAGAAGAAAGCGATGACATAGAAGAGCAATATATTGAAGAAATAACACGAAAACTAAAAAGCCGAAAAACCGCCAGAGTTGTGCGTATAGAAGCTGAAAGCGGATATTCAGAGTGGATGATGAAAATCCTCAAGGAACGATATGAAATTGACAACCTGAATGTATTTGAAAACTCCTCTATAATAGACTATACCTGCCTTTGGCAAATCATAAATCATGACGAATTCAAAGATAATTTGTTTGTAGCTCCGGTACCCGTGAAACCCATCAGCTTTCCCACTTATGATGAAGAAGACCCTTTCGAATATCTGAAAAAAAACGATGTATTACTGCATCAACCTTACAACAGCATGCAGCTTGTATTAGACCTTCTGGAAAGAGCTGCCGAAGACCCTAATGTATTGGCCATAAAAATTACGATTTATCGCCTGGCAAAAAAATCAAGAATCACCAATGCTTTGTTGAAAGCCGCAGAAAACGGAAAACACGTATCTGTCCTTTTTGAAGTAAAAGCACGCTTTGATGAAGAAAATAACATCCGTGAAGGGCAACGCTTGCAAAAAGCCGGATGCTTCGTAGTATATGGTGTAAACCGCCTGAAAACGCACACCAAGCTCATGATGATTGTGCGCAAGGAAGATAAAGGAAAAGTGACGCGCTATGTGCACATGTCTAGCGGAAATTACAACGAAGATACGGCGCGATTGTATACAGATATAAGTTTGCTCACCACAAATGAAATATACGCACACGATGTGAATGAATTCTTTAATGCGATAACGGGCCACTCCATGCCTGAAAAATATTCTTACTTAATCACTGCACCCGGCAACATGCGTCAACGCCTCATAGAGCTCATAAATCAAGAAGCAGAAAATGCCCGAAAAGGATTGCCCGCCGGCATAGTTATAAAAGTAAATTCTTTGCAAGACTTGGCCATCATTGATGCTTTTTACCAGGCCTCCAATGCAGGGGTACCCATAAAACTCATTGTGCGTGGCATGTGCTGTTTGAGACCGGGAAGAAAAAACCTCAGCGAAAACATTTATGTAAAATCTATTGTTGGAAATTTTTTAGAACACGGACGTTTATACTACTTTCACAACAACGGCGACCCGTTGGTTTATGGTGGTAGTGCCGATATGATGGTAAGAAGTTTCGACCGCAGAATAGAATCGCTTTTTCTCATAACAGACCCTCTTCTGAAACAAGAAGCCATAAACATCCTGGATTACAACCTTAAGGATAATGTAAACTCTTATGTTTTACTTGAAGATGGAACTTATGTAAAAATTGCTCCCTCCAAAGACGAAGCAGAGTTCGATACTCATGTGGAATTTTTCAAAGTAAAGAAAAACACTGTGCTTAAGGCCAAGTTGTTTGACTTTGAAAATAAACCAACAGCTGACACTTCTGCTAAAAAGAAAACTACCCGAAAGAAAAAAAACATCTTGACCGAAAAACTCAACACTGAAAATGAATAATTATTACTTATCTTTGAGCATCTAAACAAATTTATCTATGAGAAAAATTATACTCGCTGGAATAGCTATATTAATATTGGCTGCCGGTATATTTGCTTATTTACTGATTCGTCCTTACAGCACAGGTTCCAGAGTAGGTACATTGGTGAAGCTTAGCAAAAAAGGATTATTTTTCAAAACATGGGAGGGAGAACTCAACATGGCAATGGTAGTAGGCGAAACCGGCTCTGCCAGCGCTCCGGCAAAGCCATGGTTTTTTTCCGTTAATGCGGATGATGATGACCAAATCATAAAAGACTTAGACGCTCTGCAAGGTAAACGTGTCAGATTATTTTACGAAGAATATTTATGGAAGCTTTTCTGGAACGGCGATACCAAATACTTTGTCTATAAAGCAGAACTAGTAAAATAAAATATAGCTAAAATAATCACAGCCATTCACTACCTTGGATAAATTCACAGACTCCTTCAGGCATCAGGGTTTACGAAAAAAACTAGTAAAATTACTCAGGGAAAAGGGAATAAAAGACGAAAAAGTATTGGCTGCCATCGAATCATTCCCGAGGCATATATTTTTTGACGAAGCTTTTCTTGAGCATGCCTATCAAGACAAAGCATTTCCTATTGGCGAAGGACAAACTATATCTCAACCTTACACTGTAGCCGTACAAACATCTCTCTTGAACATAAAAAAAGGAGACAAAGTGCTTGAAATAGGTACAGGCTCCGGATATCAAGCTTGTATTCTCTATTTGATGGGCGCTAAGGTGTATTCTATTGAGTACAATAAAAACCTTTTCAACAAAACCCGTATGCTCATCAACTCGTTGAATTATGATATAAAACTCTTCTACGGCGACGGTTCTAAAGGGCTTCCTGGTTTTGCGCCTTATGACAAAATAGTAGTCACTGCAGCAACACCAGGCACACCCTCTGTACTGCTTGAACAGCTAAATGTAAATGGCATACTTGTAGCCCCCGTTGGCAACGAGCATGTACAAGCTATGAAGCAATATATTAAACAGGCAGATGGATCGTACTCCGAAAAGGATTTTGGACAGTATAAATTTGTTCCGCTATTGGGTGCGCACGGATGGCGGAATTGAAAACAGATAGTTATTTCTTGTATATCTTGTTTGTCTGATTATCTACATTCAGATAATACACACCGGATGGCTGGTTGCTGATATCTATCTCTTTGCCTCTGCCTTTTTTCACCGAAGTACCGTAAGCATCCAGCACTTCATAGTCTGCCTCCCTGGATAGGGTAATTTTATCAGACACGCGAGTGGGATAAAAAGTAACTTTTTCAACTTTTGAAGTATACTCTACTATGTTGGAGTATATCACTTGCCCATCAGGCTCTACATATTTTATTCTGTACTTATTGATAGAAGAATGATGGACATTCCTTACATCTATGTCGTAATTATTTATCAATACACCTCCTTTAGCAGGAAGTTCTTTTATGGGTTGCCATGAATTATATAGGAAATGCTCTACAATCATTTTCCCGTCTTTTTTCTCGCCTTTGGTAGACCATGTCATATGTTCTTCAGTTACTTGAAATGAGTTAAACGTAAATGATGAACTGGATTTAATGACCTGTGGGTTCAATATTTTAGGTTTACATTCGTCTTTATGAATGAGTTTTATGGTTACAGGATCATTCATCTTCAAGTGAGAAAGGTCTATTTCAAATGCACTTGATTTGATGTTTTGATTTACCTTTATATCGTTTACCAACACTTCGGTCACACAAAAATTATCTGCTCCTAAACTGGGATTTTGTACATAAATATTTTTACCTTGGTATGTTCCTGATAATACAACTATTCCTGCATCTGCGGCAATTGCAACAAAAAACAGCAGGTAACCCAGTAAAAATCTAATTTTCATAGAATAGTTTTTTTCAAAAATGTATTTTTTAAATTACACAAAAATGATCAAATATTAACTATTAAACAAATATCTAAAAAACATTTTTTACAAGGTTTATTTTCAAATAATGCAATTTTTTTCCTATCAATTCAGTTAAATAATGAAAAATAACTCTTGAATCATACAAATTAAAACTATATATTGAAGGTATACAGATATGAAAATGAAAAAGCTCTTATTTATTGTCTTTGTCTGGGCAGTAGCTGCTATTCCGTGCAAAGCAAACTACATTTTAGTGCCTATGGATAAAGCACAGAAAAATCACCTCAAGGGGTATGGTATAGCCTACTGGGTACTTACGCAAGATACAGAAGTGAATTGGCTGCTCAATTACAGGGGAGGTAGCTTTATGTTTGCCTATCAATCTAGATTTGAAAATGAACTAATCATAAGAGGGGTTAGCTATGAAGTAATATCCAATGCTCAGTACATGGAAATCGTAAACTACATCTCCAACCCGGATGTAAACATGGATGTAATGAAATTAGAAAAAGCACCCAAAATAGCTGTATACTCTCCCAAGACTAAACTTCCGTGGGATGATGCTGTTACCATGGTGCTAACCTATGCAGAAATTCCATATACAGTGGTGTTTGATGATGAGGTTTTATATAATGAACTTCCCAAATATGATTGGCTGCATTTACATCATGAAGACTTTACCGGACAATACGGAAAATTTTATGGGCAGTATCGCCATCGTGATTGGTACATCAAACAGCAACAAGAGTATGAAGCATCTGCACGAAAACATGGATTCAAAAAAGTATCTGAACTGAAGTTGGCTGTAGTAAAAAAAATAAGAGACTTTTGTGCAGGAGGAGGATTTTTGTTTGCCATGTGTTCAGCTACCGATACCTATGATATTGCCTTGGCTGCCGAGGGTACAGACATATGTGAAGCTATGTATGATGGTGATGGCATTGACCCGGCTGCTCAAAAAAAATTAAACTTCAACAACACGTTTGCCTTCCATAACTTTACTATCAGTACTGACCCGTATGAGTACGAATTTTCTAACATTGACAATAGCCCACAAGAGAGAGGCCTCAACGAAAACAATGACTATTTTACCTTGTTCCAATTTTCTGCAAAATGGGATCCTATACCCACCATGCTAACACAAAATCACGAAACAACCATAAAAGGTTTTATGGGACAAACCACAGCTTTTAAGAAAAAATTAGTAAAACCCGATGTGCTCATTATGGGCGAAAACAAAGCCATAGGTGAAGCACGCTACATTCATGGAATATACGGTAAAGGAACATGGACTTTTTACGGTGGCCACGACCCGGAAGATTACCAACATTTTGTAGAGGAAGAACCTACTGACTTAAACCTCTATCCAAACTCACCGGGGTTCAGACTTATACTAAACAACGTACTCTTCCCTGCTGCGAAAAAGAAAAAACAAAAAACTTAATACGGACACTATTCTTCTTTCACATGGTGTTTATGTGCCTTTCTGGAAAAACAATCGTATGCATACATGCAATGTAACACTGTTGTTATCACTTGTAATATTGTTGAATTAAAACATGTATCTGATCTGTAATAAAATTATACTATTCATAGCGGTATACAGCTTGCAATGCCTTAACACTCCGTTAAAAGCACAACCCGATACATCAAAAACCAACATTATCTTTAACAAACATTCACCCAAGAAAGGTATCTATCAAAATTTTGAAGAGTTCAGGAGCAACAACCCTGCAATGTCATACAACGCTATCGTAGTAAAAACCAGGGAAACCGTAACCACTAAGGATTCAATTCTTGAAGTATACAAATTAGAATTTCCTAAAAAAATGAAAATAAGTATAGAAAATGGTTCTCCTATATGGGGATTTTCCGATGGCAAAAATGTGTATATAGCCCGAAAAAACAATTTCTCAAAAAACCTTCGATACGACAAACTTAAGTACATCGGCAGGTATTGTTATTACCAAACCGGAGGCAGCTACAACACTTCACAATTTTCACATCCGGGAGCTTCCGGAAATGTAAATACAACAAAAGGAGGAAAGCCGCGGGAATTGTTGGAAAAAGCCATAGACATAAACACCGGAGAACATTTTGAACTCACAAAAAACAAACTCCGTGAGATACTTTCACATGATGTTCAATTGCTGAACGCATATCTCATGGAAAGGGAAAATGACAAGAAATACATGATGCCTCACTATCTGATCTTGTATGCCGAAAAGCATATTGAGGAAATCAACTTCAGATAATTTTTAGTAATGATATCACACTGGTACTATCCCAAAAAGTGTGTATGAAGTGTAGTTGTTTTTTTACAAACATAGTATCTCTCTATTTTGAAAGCTACCTTCACGTGCCTACAGATGATTGGTTGTACACAAGAGTGAACATACTTCCACCAGGGATAGAACGGAAAGCCTGCAGCATGGCGTTGCATCTATACGTAGAGTATGAGGACTTGTAGTGATAGTCTGGACGCCCCAAAGACTGCAACGGTTTGCCCGAATCTCTCAAAAAACTCTTCAAATTGTCATTTGTCAATTGAACCCATCCTTAGCTAAGCTTCCAACCTGATCCTTTTTTTCCTCATGCGTAATCCAAGTTCAGCCAAAAACTTAACGTTAGAGGTTTACGGAGTTCTCTCAAATGTATAGCATTTGAAAATATTAATGCCATCCATTTCTAAGGCAGCTAACTACTGTTCTCAATAAGTCAAAATGTTATTGCATAAAAACGCTTTAACTCACTTCAAGTTTTCAATGCAAGTCTATGCAACAAGTATGTTGAATTTAATGCAAATTGAGTATGCAATAGATCGCATTTCGAGTTCGGTGATTCATTCATGAATACAAGTAATACTTCATTTGGATAAATTTAACCACCGATAAGCCTCTCGATAAATTCTTTATCTTTTTTGATAAAGTGAAATGGAGAAAAATGACGAGTGGCCTCTAGTTTTGATAATCTTTGCAACAAGGCTTGAATTTTTGCTGCTTTACCCTTTTTGGCCTCACTGATTGCTGTTTTCATAATTTTTGAATAGATTACGATATGAACACATTCGCTTTTGCCTATCAGCCTTACCTGCCTTTGTATACTGTTTATGAGTTGAGTAAACAAATCGTTGTCTTTCATGATGCAATACATGAGGCTTAGAAAGAGTTTTACCTCCATTTGGATCATGGGAAGTTTTTTCAGATTTTGTTCGTTAAGCATGCTATTTATCATTCTGGCAGCTTCGTCATATTTTCCCGCATAGTAGCAACTCAATGCGCGGTACACAGTATACAGCACAAATGCAGGTACATTTGATTTATCTACCTCGTAATCGAAAAATATATGCTTATTTTCTTCATATAATGCTTTTTCCGTGTTTGTTTTAAGATGTTTGGACAATTTAGTTATCAGAAATTGATAAGGGTAAGTATATGCTCCATAGTTTGTGAGGAGGGTGCTTAAATTATCGTTCAGGTCTTGGTAACCTGCAATGTAGCTGTTATGAGTTTCCGTTGAATTCATGTATTCAAATCGTAAATACTCAAACACTGGCTTAAGGTGAAAATAAGTAGCATCCAGGTAATACATGTCGAATATTCCGGATACTTTTTCCAGCATGGTCTCTATGGATTCCTCATAAGATTGATTTGTATTATCCACCATGAATATGCGGTGAAAAATTTCTACACAGCACATCAACACATAGAGTCGGTGCGACTTATACAGGTTGGCTACATTTTGAATTTCTTGCTTCAGTAATTGTAAGTTGAGTTTATCGGCATCTTGTTTAGTAAGTATATAGTCGCCGTATTTACGAAAGTATTGTGCTAGGAGGTCTTCCGTTTTGTCTACGGCAAGCATGTAGGCTACATGCTTATTGTATAGCTGAGAGTAGCTGAAATATTCCGGAGTGCCGATGTGAAGTTTTTTAAGATTTTTATATATTATGGTGAGTTCATTGGCCAGGTCGTAATCCATAAGTTCTTTTTCTAACTTTTTGAGAGTAGCAATGGCAATGGCTCTCTTTTTAGTAAACAGGATTTCGTTTATGGTGGCTACTTTTTTCAACAGAGTAATGCGTGGAGTTTCCATCTGTTGCAACAAGTGTTCTTCTATCTTTTGGTTAAGCCTTGAACGCATGGTATAATAGGCATTACTGTTGAGGTTGAGTTCGCTCATGATTTTGGTATCGGAGAGCTGGCGCTCTTTTATATATTTTAACAAAAGGGCTGATTTTTCCGCATTGCTCTCTATGAGCGAGTTATAGATAGCCATATAGTCTTGTTGCGACAATTGCTTAATTATGTTCTTCAGCTTTGACATAAAACAAGGATAAGGTAGTTTACGTATGTTGTATATTTAATATACGAATTTTAAAAAATTATTTAAGCAGTTGTTTGGCTATAACGATTTTTTGTATTTCTGAAGTACCCTCACCAATGGTACAGAGTTTTGCATCGCGGTAATATTTTTCTACCGGATAATCTTTAGTGTATCCATATCCGCCAAATATCTGAACAGCTTCATTAGCTGTTTTGACGGCAACTTCACTTGCATAATATTTAGCCATAGACGATTCTTTGGTTACGGGCATATTGTTATTTTTGAGAAATGCAGCTTTGTAGGTAAGCAGTCGAGCGGCTTCAATTTCTGTGCTCATATCAGCCAGCTTGAAGGAGATACCCTGAAATGTGGCAATAGGTTTTCCGAACTGAATCCTTTGGTTGGCATATTCGATGGCGGCTTCAAAGGCGCCTTGCGCTATACCTAAAGAAAGTGCAGCAATGGATATTCTTCCTCCATCAAGCACTTTCATAGCTTGTTTGAAACCTTCTCCAACCTTGCCCAGCACATTTTCCGCAGGCACACGACAGTTGTCCAGTATAATTTCCGTAGTTTCAGATGCACGCATGCCGAGTTTGTTTTCTTTGCGTCCGTGAGTAAATCCGGGAGTTCCTTTTTCGACGATAAAAGCAGTGGCAGCTCTCTCTTTTCCTGGAGTATGGGTGGCTGCAATGACCACAGCTACATTGCATGATTTACCATGTGTGATAAAATTTTTTGCGCCGTTCAATATCCAGTATTCCCCATCTTGTATAGCAGTTGTTTTCATATTTCCGGCATCAGATCCGGTATTGGGTTCTGTGAGTGCCCAGGCTCCAATCCACTCGCCGGTAGCCAGCCTGGGTAAATATTTTTTTTTCTGATGTTCGTTGCCAAAGTTCAAGATATGGCCGGTGCAAAGAGAGTTGTGTGCAGCCATTGATAAAGCAATTGCAGGGTCGGCTTTAGCAAGTTCTTCAATAGCAACGATATATTCAAAATATCCTAATCCCGAACCGTTGTATTCTGTGGGTACCAATACGCCCATGAGTCCTAAAGCTCCCAGCTTTTTGAAAATCTCTATGGGAAATTCTTGTTGCTCGTCCCAATTCATGCGGTGAGGTAATATTTCTTTTGTGGCAAACTGACGCACGGTGTCTGCAATGAGGCGCTGATTTTCGCTAAGTTCAAAATTCATCATACACTAAATTACATCTTCTACTACATCCAACATGGAAGGTAGTAATTTTGCAGAATAAAAACATATCTTTGCGCACAGATTTGCAACATAAATTTTAAACTCAAATGAAAATATCAGTAGTAGGTACCGGATACGTAGGATTGGTGACAGGTACATGTTTTGCTGAAACCGGCAACACCGTGGTATGTGTAGATATAGATGAAATAAAAGTAAATAAGCTGAAGCGAGGAGAAATAACTATATATGAGCCGGGTTTAGAAGATTTGTTCCGTCGCAACATAGAGGAGGGACGTTTGTTCTTCACAACTTCATTGGCGGAAGGAGTGAAGGATGCTAAAATTATTTTTCTGGCTTTGCCTACACCATCGGGCGAAGATGGTTCGGCAGATTTAAGATATGTCATGTCGGTAGCTGAACAACTTGGACCTTTGCTTACGGACTACACCATCGTGGTGGATAAAAGCACTGTGCCGGTGGGGACCAGTGAGAAAGTACGTGAAGTCATCGCCAGAAATTGTAAAGTAGAATTTGATGTGGTTTCCAATCCTGAATTTTTAAGAGAGGGTGTAGCTGTGGATGATTTCATGAAACCGGAAAGGATAATAATAGGAACACGGTCAGAGCGTGCGAAGAAAATAATGGAAAAACTATACGCTCCATTTGTCAGGCAAGGCAATCCTATCTTCATGATGGATGAGCGCTCTGCTGAGCTCACCAAATATGCTTCGAATGCTTTTTTAGCTACAAAAATTTCATTTATGAATGAAATAGCAAACCTTGCCGAACTGCTCGGGGCAAATGTAGACATGGTGAGAAGAGGCATGGGTTCTGACAGCCGAATAGGTAACAAGTTTTTGTACGCCGGCACAGGATACGGCGGAAGCTGTTTCCCTAAAGATGTGAAAGCTTTGTCGAAAACTTCAAAAGAAGTCAACTTTGATTTTAAGATATTGGATGCCGTAATGCAGGTAAATGAGAAGCAAAAAAGTATTCTTATTCCTAAATTAAAAAAATACTTTAACAACAATCTTAAAGGATTGAAAATTGCATTATGGGGACTTTCCTTTAAGCCTAACACTGATGATATTCGTGAGGCTCCATCTTTAACCATAATAAATCACTTACTCGATATGGGGGCTCAAATCTCTGTATTTGACCCTGAAGCTATTGAAAATGTTAAAAAAATATATGCCGACAAATTGTATTATGCTGCGAGCGCTTACGATGCTGTGACTGATGCAGATGCTCTAATCATCGTAACCGAATGGAACGAATTCCGGTTGCCGGATTTCGAAAAAATTTCTGAGCGCATGAAACGCAAGGTTATTTTTGATGGCAGAAATTTATTCGACTTAGAGCTAATGAAGGAGTATAACTTCCACTACGAATCCATCGGCAGGCCTGTAGTAAAAGCCGAAAATTAATGGTTCGTGGCCATGCTCAGCAATATTTTTTTAAGGTCAGCCAATGTATTACCTATCAATGTAGCTTGCTTGGGTTTTTGCATGGTTTCCTGTAAGCGAAGAGGAAGTTGAATTTTGGCTTTTATGACGGATTCTACTATGTCGAAAAACTTACCACTATGTGCCGTGGAGAGCAAAATGCCACATAGTTCTTCCCTGGCTTCTTGCATATAATCTCTCAGCCCAAGATAGGCTACCGCAGTATGCGGACACATGACATAACCCGTAGTATTGTAGGTTTCTTTTATGGCTTGCATGGTTTCGTTGTCGCTGTAACTTTTTCCGACGATGTCTTTTTTTAATGCATTCAAATCATTTTCATACAATTCTACCATGCGAACGAAGTTGCTGGGATTGCCTACATCCATGGCATTCGAAATTGTAGGAATGGAAGGACGAGGAGAGAATATGCCGGTGCGCAGATAAGTAGGTACTACATCATTCACATTGGTAGAAGCCACAAATTTATGAACGGGCAAGCCCATGCGTTTAGCCATCAGTCCGGCGCAGAGGTTGCCAAAGTTGCCACTGGGAGTGCTAAATACCACAGGTTTTCCATATTTTTTGGTCTGTGCGTAGGCGTAGAAATAGTAAAAAGATTGAGGTATCAGGCGGCTTATGTTTATGGAATTTGCCGAGGTGAGCAGCATAGCATGGTTAAGCTCTTCGTCCAGAAAAGCTTCCTTCACCATGCGTTGGCAATCGTCGAAATTGCCTTTTACTTCGAGAGCGGTTACGTTGTTGCCAAGAGTAGTGAGTTGCTTTTCCTGTATTTCGCTTACCTTACCGCTGGGGTAAAGTATGGTCACGCGTATGCCCGGCATGTTGTAAAATCCTTGTGCTACGGCACTTCCTGTGTCGCCGGAGGTAGCTACCAATATCATGATATGCTTTTGATCATGTTGTAAAAAATACGACATTATACCGGCCATGAAACGTGCACCAAAATCTTTGAATGCCAAAGAAGGGCCATGAAATAATTCCAGCACGTGCATATTGTTTTTCAGCACCATCACAGGGGCATCAAATGTAAGCACGGTGTTTATGATTCGCTTAAGATCGGCAGAAGGAATATCTTCGCCTATCAGTTTTTCAGAAACGGCATGAGCTATTTCCTGAAAAGTGAGCTTATCTATATTTTGGAAAAAATCATTGTGCAAAGTGGGTATATGAACAGGCATATATAACCCGTTGTCCGGAGGAAGGCCTTTGAATACAGCCTCTTTGAAAGATACAATGTGATTTCTATTCTTAGTACTGTAAAGTTTCATGACGTGCAGTTGTAAACAAAAAGCAAAGTTAACTTATGTTTACAACCTGCCAAACATGAATTATGCTTTTTGTTTGCCGGATAATATGTCCCTGTCAAATAAATAGAGTCCACTTTTATCCTCTCCTATTAATTCCAGCTTTTCGTTGAGCAATCGGGCTACGCGTTCTTCCTCCATTTGCTCGTTTACATACCATTGCAAGAAGTTGTGAGTGGCGTAATCCTTAACTTTCAAAGCCGTTTCTACCAAATCGTTAATACTTTCGGAGACTTTGAGTTCATGTTTCAAAAACAGGTCAAACGCACTTTTGAGCGATACATAGGTAATCTGAGGTTGGGAGAGGGCAGGTATAATAGCAAAGCCACCGCGCTCATTAATGTATTTCATTAATTTTATCATGTGCATGCGTTCTTCGTCGGATTGGCGGTAGAAAAACTCGGCTACTCCGTCTAATCCGGGCTGTGCATCTGCCCAGGATGCTAATGCCAGATATGCCTGAGAAGATTCTGCTTCCATTTTTACCTGATTGTTCAGGCTATCCATCATCTGTTGGTTCATCATATGAGAAAATCGTTTTAAGTTAATTTCAATAGCTAAATTAAATGATGATACAAATAATGCAAATCACTTTTGTATAAATGATGATATACTATTTGAAAAT
Organism: Cytophagaceae bacterium; assembly: GCA_025054875.1. Classification (GTDB taxonomy): domain Bacteria; phylum Bacteroidota; class Bacteroidia; order Cytophagales; family Cytophagaceae; genus JANWYS01. The sequence goes on from JANWYS010000004.1 coordinate 49,297, forward strand.
GGATGATGTGTCATCTTACACACGTTTTAGGTGGTATCTCTCATGAAGTATTCTATAATGGATAGCATTTGCGTGTGTTTGCTCGTTACGTACAGAAGGCTACACATACCTCCGCCAGAGATACAACGGAAAGCCCGCAGCGTAGGGTAGGGGAGAGGCGAGGGTAGATTGCGAGGACATGGAGTGATAGTGCGGCCGCCGGCCTGATTTGTATTCATGGTGTGTTGTCAATTTTCGTTCATGATGGTTGATCTTTTGAATACTGTATACAGAGAAGCCAGCGGGGCGGTATGAGAAAAATAAATACATCTACGGTGAAACGGATTTTAATTTAATTGAACGTATTACAGAGAAACTATACTTAGGTCATACATATAGTTATGGGAAACGGCACTCTTCTCAACTCTGAAGTGAAGATTATGGCTACGGAATACTGATTAATTATTGATAGGTATAAATGCCTTTTGTAAAATTTAAGAAGACAAGAGACGAGAAAAAGCTATTGGTTTTAGGAGATAAAAAATTACAAAGCGTAGTGTGAAATATGTTTTGGTGGGTTTGTCCGTCGTTTCTCTGTTTTTCTTTTCATAATGAATACTTGTATATGCAAGAGGGTGTGATGCAATAATCCATAGGTACATCGTGATGATCATGCATCAGGTATTCTATAGGCTCTTCAAGTGACAAGGCTATTTTGAGACAAGATCTATCTATGGTAGACAAAAAACGATCATAGTATCCTTTGCCATATCCCAGGCGGTTTCCGTACTTATCAATGGCAACAAGAGGAACCAGTACAATGTCCGGTACATCGGTAAATGTAATTTGAGTTTCCGGTTCAGGTATACCATAGGAATTTATCCGGATAGGAGTGTTTGGAGTAAGCAAAGCATGTCTCATGCTTTTATTTTCTGTATTTACCACGGGGCAAATTAATTGTATGTGCTTGTAATGCATATTTATTTCATGAATGATAAACCACGTATAAACTTCGTTTCTCTCTTCAATGGGTAAAAAAGTGTGAACAGAGGTTATATCAGTTGTGATAAAATTTTTTACAAACCGATCAGCTATCAGCAAACTGCGATTGTATACATCCATAGTAGATAATAATTTTCTTTTTTCTAAGAAAAATTGCCGATAGGTAGCTTTACTCATCATATTCAAAAAAATAAGTGTTAAAGTTAAAAGCTTCCAAATGACGCACGACTACATCGGTAAAATTTTTTATATGATAATAGTATGTAAGCATATTATCTACGCGCTCTTGAGCGTTACCTCCCGGATACAAGGAATTATATATGCATTCGAGCCGGTTTAGTTGTACATATGATTTTCTCTTTATTGCCTTTTGAGCTTTTTTATTGATACGATGTAAAATGTCCATAACTTTATGTTCTTGGGCATCTTGGTGTCCAATCAGAGATTTGTCAATTTCATGTAACCTGGTTCGAAGTGTTGAGAATAGTTGTTTCACTGTGTTGAATTCATTATCTGAAACAGGTAATGCAATTGTATCCGTGGCTATTATTTTATTTTTTAGTGCATTGTAATCCTGTAGTATGTCTTGAGCTGTCAATGAAAGTTGAATCAGTTTATGTTTAATTTTTTTATTCAAAATAAAAACATGATGCCGTGGCAGTAACACGGGATATGTGAGGTGATGATGTATAAATAAAGATTTCAGTTGCAGCCAATAGTTGAGCTCAGCAATTCCGCCTATGTAGGCTACATTGGGCAATATGGCTTGTTGATATAAAGGTCGTAGCAATACGTTAGGGCTGAATTTTTCGGGATTAGATTCTATTATCTTCAGCAGGGTATTTTCAGAAAACTCTATGTGGGTGTTGAGCACCTTGTATTGGTTTTCATTTTTTACTATTCGCTCGCGCATGTTGTCGTCTAAATAAAACAAATTTATTTCGCGAGGATTTACCTGCGGTTGATAACCTTTGGCAATAATATATCTGTTCGTTTCTGAAACCAACTTGTGAGTAGGTTGTTTGAGTAACTCTTCAATCATGACAGTTGCAAAATTTTTTTTTAACTCTGAGGTATCGCCATCTACAACTATCAATCCATATTTGCCGAAGAGTTCATTTATAAGATAACGAGTTGCTGATGCCAGTGAGTGTTGTGTTGTATATGCTTTTTTAAATAGCTCAGGTAGTGCTGGTATGGAATGTATCAATGGAACAAGATCGGTGAGGTTGTATCGGCCTACTGCGCCTTTTTGATTGGTATGCCAGGTATATACATTATCATTTATTTTTACAGAAGAAATTTCTTCGAAGTCATGATCTTCTGAAGCCATCCAAAATACAGGTACAAATGTAAAGTCCTTATAATGTGTGTTGAGAAATTCTGCGGTTTGTATGACAGAGGCTATTTTATAGATAAAGTAAAGAGGCCCTGTGAACAGACAGAGTTGATGGCCGGTGGTAATGGTAAATGTGTTACTATGTTTTAATGCATGTAGATTGTGTGTTGCTTTTTCGGAAAGGGTAAACCCACTATATTGATCTGTAAGTACGTCAACCAAAATATTTCTCTTTGCTGTATCGAATTCTGTTTGAGAGATTAGCTTGATGATACTTTCTGCCGAAGGTGTGAATTCACAAAAGGAATTAACGGAAGGGTCGTTGTTCAGATATGCTGCTACAAGCGGGTATTTTTTATCATAATGCTTATGAGGTATCGAATATACATTGACCATAAGTTAAGAATTAGCAACCTCTCCGTATAGGTCAAATTCGGTGCAATCAAAAATTTTTACATGGCTGAAATCCCCTGTACGCACGTAATATTTTTGAGCATCAATGAGTACTTCATTATCTACTTCAGGAGAGTCGGCTTCGGTGCGGCCTACAAAGTATCCGCCTTCTTTTCTGTCCACCAGGACTTTGTAAGTATTTCCTATTTTTTTTTGGTTCATTTGTAATGAAATATTCTCTTGTATGCTCATTATAATATCTGCGCGTTCTTGTTTTACTTGTTCAGGAATATTATCGCCCAGCGTGTAGGCATGTGTGTGCTCTTCATGTGAGTAAGTGAATACTCCCAGACGGTCAAATTTTTGTTCTTCAACAAATGAACATAATTCATCAAAATCTTTTTGTGTTTCGCCGGGGTGGCCTACAATCATGGTAGTACGTAAGGTTATGCCGGGCACTTTATCTCGTATTTCATCCAATAGTTGTATGGTACGCTCTTTGGTAATGCCTCTTCTCATTATTTTCAGCATGTCATTAGAAGCATGTTGCAAAGGTATGTCTAAATATTTGCACATGTTTTTTCTTTCGCGCATCACCGGTAGTATATCCAAAGGGAATTGTGCCGGGAAAGCATATTGCAGGCGTATCCACTCAATCCCTTCCACGTCTGACAAAGCAGACAGCAGGGAAGCAAGAGTTCTTTTTCCGTACAGGTCTATACCATAGTATGTCAACTCCTGGGCAATGAGGATGATTTCTTTAGTTCCGTTTTTGGCCAGATGTGCTGTTTCTTTTACCAGGTCTTCTATAGGTCTCGACACATGCTTGCCCCGCATTACAGGAATGGCACAAAAGGAGCAAGGACGGTCGCAGCCTTCTGAAATTTTAAGAAAAGCATAATGGCGTGGGGTAGTTATTTGTCGCTCACCCAATAACTCATGACGATAGTCGGCATTAAGTTTTTTCAATAAAGCAGGTAATTCATTTGTGCCAAAGTAGGCATCTACTGTAGGTATCTCCTTCTCTAATTCCGGTTTGTAGCGCTGAGAAAGACACCCCGTAACGTACACTTTTTCAACTAATCCTTGCTCTTTAGCTTCTGCAAAACGAAGTATAGTGTCTATGGATTCTTGTTTTGCCTGGTCTATAAAACCACAAGTATTTATGATTACAATGTTGGCGTCATTTTTTTTTGATTCGTGCTCACTTTCTATGGCATTAGCTTTAAGCTGAGTGAGAATGTTTTCAGAGTCTACCCAGTTTTTGGAACAGCCTAATGTGATAATGTTTACTTTGTTTTTTTTATTTCCTTTAGTCTTCATACATGCCTTGCAAAAATACATAAAAAATGACGCTGAAAGTAATTAAAAATATCTTTCATTAGTATATTGTGTGCATACATTCAGATATAAATGATAAATATTTCTCATAAACATACTACGTTGCGTACGGCCATAGCTCAGGCATTAGTAAAACTTAGCAATGCGGAAGCTATGCAGGCTTTGCTGGAGAATAATGTGCCCAAAGGTGACGTGCCGGCCACGGCAAAAATAGCCGGCTTGTATGCAGCCAAGCGAACTTACGATACCATTCCGCATTGTCATCCACTGCCCATTGAGTATGCTGATATACGACTCAGCACGGATGGCCTGACGATTTGTATAGAATCGGAAATACACACCATATATAAAACCGGAGTGGAGGTGGAGGCTATGCATGCCGCTGCTGTTGCTGCCCTTACAGTTTATGATATGTTAAAACCTCTGGACGATAAAATTGAAATACAATCTATACGTCTTTTGAAAAAAACAGGTGGTAAAGGTGATTTTTTAAAAAATATAAGTCCATCTCTGCAGGCTGTGGTAGTAGTATGCTCGGATGCTGTATACAATGGTAAAAAGACAGATAGTGCGGGTGTGGCCGTGAAAGATGTTTTGCAAAAACATAAAGTAAACATTAAACATTACTTCATAATACCGGATGACAAAAAGGAAATAGAGCAAGTTGTAAAAAAGTATGCACAACCCGGCATTCATATGATCATCATTGCGGGAGGCACCGGACTCACTCCGCGCGATCAAACTCCGGAGGCGTTGATTCCGCTTCTAGATAAAACTATACCGGGCATGGAAGAGGCCATGCGTGCTTACGGACAGCAGCGCACTCCGCATTCTATGGTATCCAGGAGCGTTTGCGGATTAACAGGCAACACATTAATACTAGCTATACCCGGCTCTACCAGAGGCGCAAAAGAAAGTATGGATGCCTTGTTTCCATACGTATTACACTTGTTTAATGAAACACAAAAAACATAAGGCTAAACAATACTTCCGTAAGGTAAATTAGAAAAAGTTTTTTGCTATTTGAACAGTGGCCAATTATTTTTATACTTGAAAATCGTATTCTTTGAACTTTAACTAATATAACTAAATCCGATTGTATGAACAGAATTTTCGCATCCTTGTTATTGATTTTGTTGACCCTGAATTTTTCCTGTACCAAACAAAACAAATACAAAAAAGAGAATAAAAACGTTACCAGCCGTTCTGTTGGTTCATTTACCGATAGTTTTGACCCCAGAGTAAAAGAACTATTGAGCAAAATGACATTGGAAGAAAAAGTGGGGCAGATGACACAAATCAACATAAGCAATTTGCTCAAAGATGGCTATGGCAGTAAAGATGGAGAGGTGCACCCCGATTCGCTGGTAAAAGTTGTAACTCAATATAAGGTAGGATCCATACTTAACGCATTTCCCGGAGCATACAGTGTAGACCAATGGCATGCATTGATTAAACAAATACAAGATGAAGCGTTGAAGTCGCCAAACAAAATACCCGTTTTGTACGGGATAGATGCCATACACGGTGCTACATTTACGCAGGGTGCTGTTTTGTTTCCGCACAACATTGCAATAGCTGCATCACGAAATACAACTTTAGCAGCTCATGCAGCCAAAATTACTGCCAAGGAAACACGAGCTTCTGCCATACGCTGGAATTTTGACCCTGTGCTTGACATAGGCCGTCAGCCTCTTTGGGCACGCTTTCCTGAAACCTATGGTGAAGACCCCTATATCGTAAAGGAAATGGGTGTAGCTACAATTAAAGCTTATCAGGAAGACGGTTTAAAAAGCCCCACGGCAGTGGCCGCATGCATGAAACATTATGTAGGTTATTCCAACCCATTGACCGGAAAAGACCGCACACCGGCATATATAGACGAAATACAACTTCGCGAATACTACCTGCCACAATTCAAAGCCGCAATAGATGCCGGAGCTGCTACGGTTATGATTAACTCAGCTGAAATAAACGGTATACCTGTACATTGCAATAAATACTTGCTCACCGATGTGCTCAGAAATGAATTTAAGTTTAAAGGAGTTGCTGTATCCGACTGGGAAGATATCATCCGCCTGCACACACGTCACAAAGTAGCAGCTACTCCAAGAGAAGCTGTAAAAATGGCTGTAAACGCCGGAATAGATATGAGCATGGTGCCTCATGAATACTCTTTCTATCATCACCTGATTGATCTTGTGAAATCTAAAGAGGTAAGCGAAGAGCGTATCAACCAGGCCGTAGGAAGAATACTGCAACTGAAGCTGGATTTAGGTTTGTTCGACAACCCTTACGGCGAAGAAGAAGCAAAGAAAAATTTTGGTCTTCCCGAATATAAAACAGTAGCTCTTGAAGCTGCACGTGAAGCGATTACCCTTCTTAAAAATGAAACGCTGAAAGATAATCAACCCGTTTTACCATTGCCCAAAAACAAAAAAGTGCTTATCGCAGGGCCTACCGCCAATAGCATCACTGCACTGAACGGCTGTTGGAGCTACACTTGGCAGGGACAGGACGCAAGCCGCTATCCCGCTTACAATACCGTAGTGAGCGCCATAAAAAATAAAATCGGTGAAAAAAATGTAATCAACATATCCTCTCCTGAATTTTCCGATAAATCTAATTACGACGTGAAAACTTTGACAGCAAAAGCAAAGGCGGCAGACTATATCATACTATGCCTTGGAGAAAACGCCTATGCCGAAACACCTGGATCTATATGGGACCTCACTTTGGATGCTCCTCAACTCAACCTGGCCAAAGCTGCCTATGAAACTAAAAAGCCTGTTATTCTCGTGCTTATTGAAGGGCGTCCTCGCATAATACGCGAAATTGTGCCGGGAGCTAAAGCCATCTTGCAGGCCTACTGGCCGGGAAGCCAAGGTGCCGAAGCTATTGCGGATGTGATTTTTGGAGACTATAACCCATCCGGAAAGTTGCCCTATACTTATCCGAAATATACCGGAAGTATCGTAATGTATGACCACAAATACTCCGAGTTGGAAGAAGAACTAACTCCCGGAACCTTTACCCTTACCGGATATCGCTGCCAATGGCCTTTTGGGTATGGATTGAGTTATACTACCTTTGAATATTCTAATCTGAAAATTGATAAAGATACTCTGCGGGGCACTGACAAGCTCACTGTAACTGTAGATGTTCAAAATACAGGCTCACGCGATGGGAAAGTAGCCGTAGAGCTTTATTCTACTGACTTGTATGCCTCAATCACACCAAGCATGAAGCGCTTGCGCAAATTTACCAAAATAGCCCTGAAGGCCGGCGAAACTCAAACCGTGAGCTTTGAAATAGACAAATCTGATCTAGCTTTTGTAAACGCCTACAAAGAGTGGGTTACCGAAGATGGCGACTTTAAATTGTGGGTAGACAACCTGAGTGTAGATTTCTACTACCAAAATAAGTAAAGCTAACCGACACACGTAAGCATGACCGCTTGAAACAAAACAAGCGGTTTTTTCTGATTTTGATTGTTATGCATCAGAAAAATGCTGACCAGTAAAACAATGCAATCCATAGCGGTTGAAGTAGTGTGGAGTGGGTTACATTTCAGGTGATGTACTTTAGCAAAATTTTTTGAAATTATGACAGCAACTGCTCTATTGTATAAATCTGGATTCTGCATCAGCAAAAAAGTTTAGTGAAACGTTTTTTCATGTTGGGCGCGCCCCTGCGGGGCCGGGCTGTACGCCACTCCGCTATCGCTTCGGTGCTCCGCTAAAGCTCCGCACTGGCCTTGCAGGCCATGGCTCCCATCCCTCGCGC
>JANWYS010000050.1 GCA_025054875.1 Cytophagaceae bacterium
TCGCTGCGGTGCTCCGCTAAAGCTCCGCACTGGCCTTGCAGGCCATGGCTCCCATCCCTCGCGCAGGTTCTATCGAAATTTTTCAGGTTCATAACAGAATATGAATCTCCGAAGAAGCCCCTAAAGAACAGCAGTTTTACCAATGCAGAATCCGAGATTAACATCAGTAGTTTGTAATCTTAATTTTGTTATGGCCGCCACAGGAAATTTTGAGCTAATGACAATGTTGGATTCAATTACTTTTTTTTAGCCTGGTTTCATAATTTTTGAGAAAGTCAGCAATCTGATCTACCCCCAGGCGTTTGGCTATGATTTTTTTGTTTTCATCCAATATGTAAATAACCGGGGTACTGTAAACATCATATACATTTCTAAAGTCAGTATGATTGTATTTGTCTCTTACGTTGAACCAACCTGGGGCAAATAATTTTTTTTCTTTTATAAATTTCATCCAACTGTTGTCTTGTCGCTCAATGGTAGCTGCATACACGCTTACTCCCGTAGAGCGTAGTGAACTTTTGTATAGCTCAAATAATTTAGGTACTTCTTTTTGACAATGCCCGCACTCAGCATCCCAAAAAATCACAACCAAATACTTTGACTTTATGGTATGCAAGGGAAGATAGTTTCCTGCAGTATCGGCAAGATATATGTTAGGTGCTGTTTTCCCTATAAGCAGAGGCTCAAGTATGGTCACCCGTTCTTTTATTTTGCGTAGCATGGCTGTATCAGCCCAGAAACATTTTCCTTTCAGGTAATAATTTTTAGCCAGATAAACAAATATGGCATCTTGCCCCATAATGGAGGAAGTTTCGTAAGTATTGGTAAAAGTTGCCGTAAAGTATTTGAATATCTCTTTGTTGGCTTCTGCTTTGGTGAGTATGGTAGTTACGGACTTTATTATAGAATCGGGTACTTGAAGGGTAAGCTCATTTACGTAACGCTCTACTTTGGGAATAAATATAGGTGTTCGGAGCATACGTTCGTCGCTGAAATCCAGATTTTCAAGAAATTTATCTCTGTAATACAAGAAAGCCCTTACGGAATCGCGATGTCCTGAAGGCAGCTTAAAATCGGGCACTTCAGGCTCTTCGGCAGCACGAAGCAGTTTGGTAGTGAATGCTTTTGGATTTGCGGCATACAACTGGTCTCTGTATTTTTTTATTTCTTCTTGCAAAGCTTTCCCTTTTTCATTTATTGCTTTTATGGAATCCGGGTCGCTGGTTTGTTTCAGCTTTGCTGATAGTTGTTGCATTTTTTGAGATTTCTCGATCATGTATTTTTGAAACTCATAAAAAAGTTTGCTTTCCTGAGAGCCTTTTATTTTCATTTTACCTACATAATCTGAGGTGTCGGTCTCCAAGGTTATGTCTTGTTCGTTGGTAATGATGAGTTCCAAATATATTTTTGGAAGTATTATCAGATACACACCTTCTTTGAGTTTATCTTTTTTAGAGAACAACAGGTTTCCGTTGGCATCGGCTTTGGCTGTATCTACTGGAGTATATTTTTTTTGCCCGAAGTAGTAGCCGAGGTAGCAGGTAGAGTCTTTAAGACCGTTTATTTTAACCTTTATACTGTAAGAATATGCTACATGGCAAAACAAGAATACAACCCAAAAAAGACATGAACGGCAGAGTATGTTTTTCATATGCAAAAATGGTTTAACAAAACTTGATACTTTTAACCGGTTTTATGTACGATATAAACATTACAGGAATACACAATATCAACAGTGTCACGAAGAAAATTAGCAAATTTAATGCTAAAATAGCATACACATCCCAATGTATGGGCACATGATTCATGTAGTAATTTTCAGGATTGAGGGGAATAATTTTAAATTGGTACTGAACATAGCAAAGCAGCAGCCCGATTAGGTTTCCCAGGAGAAGCCCACGCAGTATGATGGTAAGCCCATTAAACAAAAAAATACTTTGTACTTGCAAGTTGGTTGCGCCAAAGGCTTTTAGTGAACCTATCATGGGTGTTCTTTCCATTATCATGATGAAAATACTTGATACCATGTTAAAACAACATACAGCTAATATGAGCACCCAAAACACAAGAACATTTCTGTCTAACAAACTTAGCCATTCAAATATTTGAGGGTAGCGATCAACGACTAACTCGGCTACCATATCAAAATTTATAGCACCGTTGATGATGTCGTAATAATCATCCATTTTTTTATAATCTTTCAAAAAGATTTCATAACCTCCTGCCAATGTGTCGGGCCAATTATTGATCTGGCGAATGAGTTTTATGTCTCCAAATATAATGTGATTGTCAAATTCCTCGAGCCCTGTATCATAAATTCCAATGACATTTAGTTTTCTGAATTTTGGCGGGTCTTGTACAAAAAACATAATTACTGAATCACCGGTTTTTATCATCATTTTACGGGCTATTTGTTTACTCACCACTATGTCGCGCAGCACTTGGTTTGAGCGTATGTTTAAAAAGTTTCCTTCCACTATGGCATATTTTACTTTCTCTACATCATAGTCATCTCCGACTCCTTTCATCACAACACCCTGTACTTCTTTTTTTGTGTGTAATAGTCCGGCTTTGTGACAAAAGATTTGTACATGTTCTATGCCTCTGTCGTTTCTCCAGTTTTTATAAAATTCTGTATTTAGTGGCACAGGGTTTTCTTCGTACGATTCATTGTTGTCGCTCAGGCGCACTTGTATGTGGCTGGCTAAGCTGAATATTTTTTTTCGGATTTCTCTTTTAAATCCTTCTAACACTGAAAACGACAACATGAGCACACATATTCCCAACGCTATGGTAGTGGTCGCAATTACCGACACTATCGCTGAAAATGAGCCTTTGTTGCCACGGCGTATACGTTCGGATATGTAAAAGTAAATATTCAATGGTATGATAGTTGTAACTGTTACTGCAAACAAATTTACAGCCTAATTTCAAATATGATTACATTTGTTCTCGAATATCTGTTTCAAGCGAAATTAAAGCGTTAAATGCACATTAAAAATTTTTTATTGATTACTCTTATCTCTTGCACCACAACTTTAAGAGCACAAAACCATCTGCTCACCGGTGCCGAACAAACAGACCAATATTTACCTCTGTTAAAGAACAAAAGAGTGGCGGTATGTGTAAACCACACCTCCGTAATAAAGACTACTCATCTGGTAGACTCGTTGAGAGCATTAGGTGTAAACATCATAAAAATATTTGTTCCTGAACATGGCTTCAGAGGCACTGCAGATGCCGGAGAGAAGATAAATGACTCAATAGATAAAAAAACATCCTTACCCATTTATTCTTTGTACGGTAAAAATAAAATTCCCACGGCAGCACAACTGAGCAACGTAGATATTGTAATTTTTGACTTGCAAGATGTGGGAGCTCGCTTCTACACTTACATTAGCACTATGCATTACCTGATGAATGCATGTGCCGGGCAAAACATACCCTTTGTAGTACTCGACAGGCCAAACCCCAATGGGCATTATGTAGATGGCCCGGTGTTGGAGAAAAAGTATTCATCTTTTGTGGGATTGCATCCTATACCCATTGTGCATGGGCTCACTGTTGGTGAGTTGGCGCAAATGATAAACGGTGAAAAATGGCTGGACAGCAATAAGGTGTGCCCCCTTACGGTTATACCGTGTAAAAATTATTCTCACAAAACATCTTATACTCCTCCCGTAAAGCCCTCTCCCAATTTACCGAATCGTCAGTCAATGTTGCTTTATCCCTCTTTATGTTTGTTTGAGGGCACCGTTATCAGCGTGGGCAGAGGCACAGACTACCCTTTTCAGGTGATTGGTGCTCCCCATCCTCAATATGGGAACTATACGTTTACCCCTCAATCAAAGCCCGGTGCCAAAAATCCCATGTATCAAAATATGATGTGCTATGGCCTTGATTTGCGTAACCATCAGTCAAAGCCTGCATTGCAGCTTCAATTTTTGTTAGACATGTATGCCCGATGTCCGGATAAAAAAAATTTTTTTACGCCTTTTTTTAACAAGCTTGCTGGCAATGAAAGTTTACAGGAACAAATAAAATCCGGATATACCGAGGAGCAAATAAAACAAACATGGCAAGCCAGCCTCAACCAATACAAGGCCATGCGTAAAAAATACTTATTGTACGAAGATTTTGAATAGCCTTGCAGAGTCAGATAAGAACTTATCTTGACTTTACTTCAAAGCTGTAGCGCCCCTTTGTACGTGGCGGCATTTTCATTTTAGGGTCTATCGGTGAAAAGGTGGTTTCCAGAAGTTGTTTTTTATAAAAATTATATTCTGTTGGAGTAAAGTTTCTCACTTCTGTCATCTTTACAGAACCTGGAATGATTTCTCCTTCTTCGTTTATTAAAAACTCAAATTCAACATAACCAAATTTGCTCGTAGGGTCTTGCTTATCGGGCCTGGTGTCGAATATCCAACCGGGCGTGTCCATAGAGAAGCCACCTCCTTCTCCCGAGCTCTGGCCTTTGGTTTTGTTGTTTGATTCACCCTTCCCATCGGGGTTATACAGATTGTCTTTGTTTATCTCTTCCGATTTTTTTTCGGTTTCTCTTTTGGCGGGAAATTTATTCTTTTCGTCTACTTTTTGTTCCTTCTTTTCTTCTTTTTTCTCTTCATCTTTTTTCAGAACGTCCGGGCTCTCTAAAGGGGTGGTTATCACCTGCTCTCTAAACTCGGCAGTTTTTTCAACTTCTTCAGGCATGGATACTTCGGGCTCTGTATTTATGTTTTCAGTCACAGAGGGCTTGCTGCCCGAAGTGGCTTCAAAAGCTATACCTATTTCAATACCTGGTGGTGGCGGGGGCGGTGGCACTGGATCTTTCCATGCTATGAAAAAAAAGATAATGATAAATAGTATTGCATGTACCGCTAATGATATAGCAGCTGCTTTTTGGCGATTGCGGATTTCTGATTTTTTATTTTCAATGGCTAAATTCATTGGTCTTCCTGTACGGTGGCTATGGACACTTTAGCACCCAATGTGTTGGCAATGGCAGCTACTTTGACGAAATACTTTACATCTACTGTTTCATCAACGTGTAGCACCACTACTTTATTTTCTTCGTTTTGATTAAAAATTTCTTTCAAATCGTTTTCTATGGTTTCGAGTGAGGAGGGTTGATCGTTTACATAATATTTCAAATCAGCGGTTATAGTAACAGATACTTTTTGTGGCACAAGAGCTTCGGCATTTTTGGTTTGCGGCAGGTTTACCTGTATTCCCGATGGCGTGACAAAACTTGATGTAAGCATGAAAAAAATCAACAACAGAAATATCATGTCGGTCATAGACGCCATGTTAAATTCTGTAGATATTCTATTTTTTTTATTAAACTTCATGAGGTTTTGGTTTTTGCAAGAGTTCTAAAAATTCAATAGAACTGTATTCCATTTGATGAATGATTTTGTCAATTCTTGACACAATGTAGTTGTAACCTGAATAGGCGATCACTCCTACAATGAGCCCCGCAACAGTGGTAATGAGCGCTTCATAAATTCCTGAAGAGAGGTCTTTGGTAGTTACGGTGCCTTCTTTTTGAGAGAGTAATATGAAAGCGCTTACCATACCCGTCACAGTGCCTAAAAATCCGAGCATCGGCGCCAAGCCCGATATGGTGGCCAATATGCTGAGATTTTTTTCCAGTTGGTAAATTTCTATTTTCCCTGCATTTTCTATTGAGGCTTCAATGTTGGGTATGGGAGTACCTATTTTTTGGATACCTCTTTCTATCATTCTCGAAAATGGTGTATTGAATTGCTGGCATTGAGCAATAGCTCCCTTTATATCGCCGGAGATAACCAAAGTTTTTATCTTTTCCAAAAAAACGTCAGGGTCTTTATCTATTTTCCGAAGATTAAGTATTCTCTCAAAAATAATGTAAACCGCAACTATCGAAAGCAAAGCTAACGGTATCATGATAAGGCCACCCTTCATGGCCAAATCTAAAAGTGTTATAGTTTCAGGAGGTGTGTCGGTTACCTCCGTGTTAACTGTACTTATTTGTAGTAAAAAATTGTAGAGAAACATAGTGTTATTTCGTAGTAGTTAATCTTTAGTAATACCGATGAAAAATTCAATACATCATAACCCATACATCTTTATACTTGCCTGAAAGCTCATTTTTTCTCTTTTCAGCATCTTCGGCATTGTCGTAGTCATCTATGGCTACCTTGTAGAAGCGGCTCTTGGAGTTGGGCTCTATCACGGTAGCATTTTTACCTTTTTTGGCAATTTCGTTACGGAAGTTATAGGCATTTTTTTCGTCAATAAAAGAGCCCACTATCACAAAATATCTTCCGTGTATTTGCATTTTCTCAGTTTTGTTGAAAGCAGATTTTTTCGAACCTTTGGCTTGTTGTTCCAGTTTCTTTTGTTTTTCAATGAGGCTCAATTTAGCCGGTATGTCGTTGGATTCAGACAGAACTAACGATTCAGGGTCTTCTGAGGTATTTGAAGTTGCAGTGTTTTCTATAGTTGTTGTAGATTCATCAACCGGCGGTACATATGATGAAGAGTCTGTGTTGTTTATCTGCTGGTCTAGCGCCACTGCGCTGTCGGGTTGCTCTCTTTTGATTTCCGGTTTTTTGTTTTCTTCTTTAGTAGTGTTCCAAAAATCAAATCCGGCCAGAGACTTACCATCTTGCTTACTTGTAACAATCAAGAACCCCACGCCTACCAATATGAGCAATGGAATGAGAATCAGAAAAAATCTTGCCACAGCAGATTTAGTTGATTTCTCATTCTGAGAGCTGTCTGAGGAGTTTTGTGTTTTGGGGGTAGAAGCTGTTTGCATATTCTTTACCGGCACTTGTCGTTTTACCACAGGCCGGATGTTTTTAGGATTAGTCATACCAATATTGTTTCTTTCAATAGGTTTGAAAAACAATTCGCTTAGTCCGAAACTATCATCCAAATAGTTTACATTTATATCGGGCACAAACTCCAGTTTATTTTCCTTATTTCTAAACAACTTGCCTACTTCAGGAAATACAAAACTGCCATTGTTTGCTATCTCCTGATGTACATGAAGTACAAATTTTTTTATCTCAGCAAGAGCTTCTTCAAATGAGATGTTGTGCTTTGCTGAAAGGTAAGATGCTAACAGGCCATCATTGTTTATCAATTGTGCGTTAAAAGCTATACGCTTTGAAGGTGGAGAGAATCTATGTGTGATCGGGTGTATTTCCACGCTCATGCGTTCAGAAAGAAACCCGCCAAAATCAGGTATGATCACACAATCGTGCTCGTGCAATAAATCTTTTATGTACGATTCAATTTCCATTAAAATGAAAAACTAATACCTCCTAATACGTTAATTCCCCTTACGGGATAATATAAGTATCGCTGATATTTTTTTGCCCTAAGGTTATTGGCTTGTACAAAAGCGGAAAAGGTATCTGAAAATTTGTATTCAATCTTCAAGTTCGGATCTATGATTTGAGGTATTACAGATTCCTTACCGCTTTGCAAGTTTTTACCTTTGGCGCTGCTAATATAATAAATATCAAGGTTAAAATATATTTTTTCCCTCAAATTGTATAAAGCAAAGATTTTGCCAATCAGTGCCGGCCGTTGCCATGGCTGCTCTATGCTGCTCACTTTATAGGCAAAGTAATTTACCTCACCACCCATACGTATTTGCCTGATTACGGAATATACGATTTCGAGTTTAGCTTTCAATTCATCTGTGTGGCGGCTATCATACAAGGCATCAAACCTGGAGCTGTCTTTTTCTGCGTTAGCAAAGAAATAAAAGTTGGAATAGCGGCTATTATTCATTTGTACCAGGTAATTCACTTTGTTGCTGAGGTTTCCTTTTATACCTGCATACAAGGTATACTTGCAATTCGGGTTTACTATAGCATTGTTTGATTGCAAATAAGGATTTTCAGCAACCATGAAGCGATACATATTTTTTTTCATGCCTCCATCTAACCCTGTAAAAAAATAAGTTTTGTTTTTGGATATCTCGTATTGTGCGTGCAGATATGGATACAGGTGTATATCATTTTTGTATTGGCTGCTTGTATCGTTGGTGTAGTTTACATTGAAACCGCCATGAAATTTGATTCTGTTTTTTTCATATATGCCATACGGTTTTATGGCAAAATAATTTCTACTCAGGGTTGAAGTGTCCTTCAATTTGGAATTAGAAAGATGTAAATCGGTTTGTATGTTCATTTGTTCTCTGGCCTTGAAGCGCAGATATCCGATGGCATATAGCTCTTGTTCGCTTCGTTTGAAATTGTTTTTAAAATAAATAAAACCAGGTTGAATGTTGTATGATACCAAAGAATTGAGGTTGGTATTTTCTAATTTAGCATTGGCGGCAAACGTTTGATAAACCTGTTTAATTGTGTCTTCCAGAATGAATGGAAAAATATTTTGATCAAACCCATAGTAATTAACTCTCTGACGTTGATAGGATAGGTCTGCAGATATAGTGCTTTGGGTTGAAAAATATTTTCCAAACAGAGACAGTTCATTCAAGGATGTTCCTGAATATCGCACGGGTCCTCTGGAAGAGGATAAATGCCTGCCGTGCAGGCCATATGAATAGTTTTTATTTCTTTTGTTCGACAAGAAAAATTCTGCATAAGGTGTGATGTAATTACCAAATCCTGCTTTTACATATCCGCCATATAGGCGAGGGAGTTCATCGTTTTTCACGGATGCTACTTTTATTTTTGCAGGTAGTTTAGGGAGAGACAGTTCTACATCTTTAATTTCATAATTCTGTGGTTTTGTATTGGCCTGTGTGGGCGTTATTTCTGCTTTGTCGTAGTACCGGTTGGCAGTCGGTAGTTCGATGCGTGCATCTTTTATGACTTCAAACCTTCCTTTCAAGGCATCGCTTTGGCACAGTGCCTCTCTATTGAGCCCTGTGAGCAAGATTGCCATGAAACTTAAACATAAGATTCTAATTCCCTTCATTTATTTTCATTAGCTGTTTTGGATTCTAATTCATTTAGTTGAGCTAATTTTTTTGAGGCAGCCTCTACGATTTCGGATTGCCTCGCATGCTCTATGATGGATTTCAGAGTAGCTTTGGCCTGAAAATATTCTTTTTGGCTTATCAGGTTGTCGGCAATTAACAGAAAAGATTTTCCAAGCCAATATTCATATTCGGAGAAATTGTTGTTGAGTTTGTAGAGTGTTTGTAAAGATTCCTTGTGTTTGGATTGTTTGTAATAAATTTCTGCCACCAGATAGTTGGCTTCTGCTGCTACTTCGTCTTTCCCGTTTATAATTTTTTTCAAATATTCGTTTGCTTCTGAAAATTTGTTTGTCGCTATGGCATTTTTAGCAAGATAGAGGTAAGCTTTGGTTTCAACATTAGCATTGATGTTGGCAGATTTTAGTATCTCGTTAGCGGCATAAGAGGAGGAATCGTGCTGTGCAAGCATATACCAGTTCTCCATAAGCGCTTGCAAAGCTGCAGCTTTTTCCTTTTTTGATTTGGCGTTTTGCAGATATAACTGGCTGTAATAGTTTGCTTTTTTGTAATCTAATTTAGTACGGTATATATCTGCCATTCTTGCTAAGGCTTTTGTCACATAAGCGCTTTTTCGATCTTGTATTACGATTTGAAAATTTTTATCGGCGTTTACCAAATCTTTTGTTTGGTAATAGGCATCAGCCAGGAAGTATCGTGCGTCGAAAGCATTGGCGCTATTCGGATATCTGGATAAATATGATTCAAAGCCGGTAATGCACTTTTCATATTTCCCATCGTGATACAGGTCTTTCATGGAGTCAAATTCTACATCGTCCAACGTATTGTTGTTCGGATTTTTAGCGCTGTATTCTTTTAGTTTTGCAGTAAACTCTTCTGTACGGTCTAACAGAATGTATAGTTCCTTTGCACCCACCAACGCATCAGAATATACATCGTGTGTAGCGTACACATCCAGCAATGTGTTGTAGTCGGCAAGAGCTTCCTCATATTTTTTTTGGGTGCTGTAAAGTGTGGCTCTTTTCAGTAATGCATAAGGTTCGTAAGGATGATTGTTTATTCGTGTTCCTATCAGTGAGCTGAAGCCTTTTATGGCGGCTTCTATATTCCCGGCCCGCGTATCTATCACGGCTTTTTGGTAAATGGCATCTTCAAGGTATACAGAGGCCGGATACCTGGCAATCAGTTGCTCAAAATTTTCTTTAGCTTTATCTGTCTTATCCTGATATAAAAGCACTATTCCTCTCTGAAGGTAAGCATAGTCTTTGTCGTAGGCACTGTTTTCAATTATTTCGGTATAGTACCGAACGGCTTCATCGTATTTTTTGCGAGCATAGTACAAATCTGCAAGTCTTGACAGG
This sequence comes from Cytophagaceae bacterium, assembly GCA_025054875.1. Lineage (GTDB taxonomy): Bacteria > Bacteroidota > Bacteroidia > Cytophagales > Cytophagaceae > JANWYS01. The sequence goes on from JANWYS010000050.1 coordinate 10,327, forward strand.
GCATCATAGTATGTGTTTAGCTTCTTTGTAATGTTGCTATGCTCAGCGTATTCTTTAAAGCATTCAAATGCTTTTTCATAATTTTTTTCGTTATAATAAATGTATCCTAATCCGTATTTGATTTTATAGTACACCTCACTGTTGGGTTTGGCTCCTTTTTGCAAGGCTGCTAAATAAGTATCTTTTGCTTTTTCATTTTCCTTGTTCATGCTGTATATATCAGCTTTTAAAAGTAATGTGGTTATGTAAATCTCTTTATCTATAACATAGATCAGAGATTTGTCGGCCATTTTTAAGGCTTCCGTATAATCGCTGTTGTTGAATAATTCTGCAGCTTTGTAGTAGCATAGCTTTTGGTATATACTGTTTAGACGCAATGTGCGGTTTCGTAATGATTCTATGTAGGCTATGGCTTCTGAATAGTTGTTGGTTTTGAAATAGGAATCAGTAAGTATTTCGTTGGCTTCGTCTTCATGATATGTGCCGGGATATGTTTTTATAAAATCTTTCATTGCCAAAATGGCGTCGTGGTAGCGATTCAGGTCATAGTTGAGCTTTCCTGTATAGAAATGGGCTTCCATGCGGGTAGCTTTATTATGAGGCTGCCGTCTGGCAAAATCAAAAGCTAACAGCGCATATTCCTTTTGGTTATTTTTTAAATAGCATAGTCCCAGAAAATATGAAGCAGACTGGCCTATAGTATCTTCCACTGATGCAAGTGGCTTGAAAGCCTCTATAGCTTGCGGCAGTTGATTAGTTTTGAAAAGGCAATATGCTTTTCTGTATTGTATCTCTCTTGAATAGCTGCCTTTTTCCTCTTGCAAATACTGATTAAAAGCTTCAAGGGCTTTTTCGTAATTTTTAAGATTATAATATGATTCAGCCTGCATCAGCCGTATTTCAGATTTTACCTGGACTTTACTGTTATTGCTGAGTATACTGTCTGCATATTGTATGAGTTCGTTGTATTTAGATTGGCGATAATAGAGATTGCACAACATGTGCGGTACTAAGTTTTGGTATTCTGCATGCAGAGCAGCTTTCTTTAAATCTTTGTACGCATTGTTAAAGTCATTTTCTTTCAGCTCGGTATAAGCGGCGTAGTAACAGGCGGCATAGGTGTATTTGTGTTCGGTGTTTTTTATGCTGTTGAAATAGCTCAGTGATTTAGAGAATTCTTTTTGCGTGAACCAGCAATATCCAAGTCGAAACCGAAATTCATTTTTTTGTTCGGTTGTGAGTTGTCTATCGTTCACTTTGTCCAGATATTCGATAGCTTTTTCATATTTTTTTTCGTTGAAATAAAAGGTGCCTAATTCCAGGTAGGCCTGCATGGTATAAGTATGCTCAGGATATTTTCGTGTGAATTCATTAAAAAGGAATTCTGCATCTTGATGATACAGGTAGAGGGCACAGCAAGCTATGTAATACTCTGCATCAATGGTGTGTAAACCATTAGAATTTTCTCTTAAGTATTGAGAAAATATCTCTCTTGCGGCAGCATATTTTTTCTTATCAAAAAGGTCTAAACCCGTTCGAAACGCTTCGTCCTGAGGGGTACGGATCATGGTGTTTTGAGCAAGCACCACCGTACACATTAATGAAAAAAATAAAAAAACACCTGAGATTTTAGAACACATCATTTCGCAATTTATTCAATAACCTGTTGCATGCAAAACGAAGTTATACACAAAAATCTTATATGCGAAGTTCAAATTTTTTATACTATTGAGTTTTACATATTTTGGCGAAGTATTATCGCAATACAATTATATGCCTGTCATGACCGAACAATGCGCCCGTCGTAATACGATTTACCTTATTGCTGCTACGTCTATCGTGCGTATGTTTCTTGCTGCCATTACCGGATTGGGCACAGGAGAGTCTTACTATTTCAGAGGAGCACAACAGCTCCATCTCAGTTACTTTGATCAGCCGCCGTTATTTTTTTGGGTAAGTCATTTCACGTTAATGTTGTTTGGTGAAAACGCTTTTGCCCTCAGGTTGCCGGCTATACTGTTCTTTGCCGCCACATGTTGGTTGCTCTTTCTTATAACTAAGAAATTTTACTCTGCACATGCAGGATTCTACGCAGTGCTATTGATAAATCTCAGTGCGGTATTCACAATAAGTGTGGGTATGTGGTTTCAGCCCGATGCACCCCTCATGTTTTTCTGGATGTTGAGCACATACTGCATAATAAAACTTTTTTTTCCCGAGAGGGATGAGTTTTTACAAAAATCTGATTATGTATACAAGTGGTGGGTATTGGCTGGTTTGAGCCTTGGGTTTACAACCTTGAGTAAATATCACGTCATATTTTTAGTCGCAGGTGCTTTTGTTTTTTGCCTGCTTTCAGATGTGCATCGCCGATGGATAACCCATCCCGGGCCATACATCGCACTCATCATAAACGTAATTCTGTCTTTACCTATTGTAATCTGGAATGCTCAACACAATTGGGTGTCATTCTTGTTTCAAGGCTCCAGAGCTACCGGAGGAGGTACATTTCAACTGCACATAGATTGGTTTTTACGAAGTATAGCAGGCCAGGCAGCATGGCTTTTACCATGGATATGGTTGCCTTTGGTATGGCAACTATTTGTATTGAGCAGATCTTCTCATCCAAAGGAAAAGTTTTTGTTTTGGATATCTGTGCTACCCGTAGTGTTTTTTACTGTGGTAACGCTTTGGAACGATCTGCAATTTCATTTTCACTGGCAAGCTCCGGGCTACATGATGCTGTTCATCCCTTTGAGCAACAGCGTCCACAAATTTATCACAGAAGGGAATACCCGCCGGAAAAGAATAACTGTATATTGGTTGCGCACCTCCACAGCGTTCACATTAGTTACCATCCTGATATTAGGAACACACATGGTCACAGGATTTTGGACGTGGTATGGTCCTAAATGGTTTGTCGGACTATTTGGAGAAAAGGTAGACCCTACCATTGATGGAAACGATTATACAGACATTCGCACTTTATTTGAAGAAAAAGGTTGGTTGACCAACGACTCCATTGTGGCCGGAGCAGTGCGCTGGTGGATGGTAGGAAAAGTGGATTGGGCATTGCGAGGCAAAAAAGATGTGATATGCTTTGGCGAAAACCCACGCAACCATTCTTTCTTTATTGACCCCAAAAAATCGTTAGGCAAGGATGTAATAGTATTCAGCCGTAATCAACAAGATTTAGTAGAATGGAATGTAAAACCTTATTTCGACTCTGTGACTCAGCTTCCTGACCTTAACATAATGCGAAACGGCGTTGCCGAGCTCACTCTACAGGTTTATTATTGCAAAAACTTTAAAATTCCCCAACAACCTGCAGATGCCAACTCTCATTTGAGAAGAATGGTGATATACAGGCAACTCAATGGAATGGCGCCATACGGAGAGTGACATAATGAATCAATTGTTGGCACGAAGCTCCCTAACCAAGCGGCTGGCAAATAAAAAGTCCTGCAAAGGTTTATTGTCTGTTTGAAGTATATCGGCTTTTGAACCCTCCCATACCTTTTCGCCTTTATGTACAAATATTATGTGCTCACCAATCTCCATCACAGAGTTCATGTCGTGCGTCACCACCACTGTGGTTATGTTGTACTCTAGTGTGATATCTTTGATTAGATTGTCAATGAGTATGGAAGTTTGAGGGTCTAATCCGGAATTGGGTTCATCACAAAACAAGTATTTCGAGTTCATCACAATAGCTCTGGCTATGCCTACGCGTTTCTTCATTCCACCGCTAATCTCAGAGGGCATGAGTTTGTTGGTATTTTCAAGCCCCACCCGCTTAAGGCAATAGTTTACCCTGTCTAATTTTTCATCTTTAGGCATGTTGGTGAGCAAGTCGAGAGGAAACATTACATTTTCTTCTACGTTTTTGGAATCGAACAAAGCACCGCCCTGGAAGAGCATACCTATTTCGCGTCGTATTTCCTGCTTGAGGTTACTATCGGCATTAGTAAAATCGCGGCCATCATACAGCACTCGTCCGCTATCGGGTTGGATCAGACCTACCAGGCACTTTAGCAACACACTTTTTCCTGTGCCGCTAGCTCCAATCAAGAGATTGCATTTCCCCTGAATAAAACTTCCACTCACGTCTTTCAAGACCTGCTTCCCATGAAAACTTTTGTTAATATTTGCAAACTCTATCATCGTAAATACATTTTGCTTTACAATATTAACTGAGCCAGCAAATAATCAGCAGATAATATGGCTACACAACTGCTGGTGACCGCGCCTGTGCTCGACTGCCCGACTTCCAAAGCTCCTCCTCTGGTATAAAAACCTTTGTAAGAAGATATGGATGCTATAAGAAAAGCAAAAACCAATGATTTGATAAGGGCAAACCAAATGTTGAATTCAATAAAGTCCATGCGTATACCAATAATGTACTCTTCGGGAGTAAGTTCATTGGTGAGGGTAGCAGCAAGGAATCCGCCGTATATGGACAAAAATCCGGAAATAATCACCAATAAGGGAAATGTAATCATACAGGCAATAATTTTGGGCAGAATGAGATAGGAGGATGAATTGATGCCCATTACTTCCAAAGCATCTATCTGTTCGGTGATGCGCATGGTACCCAGGTGGCCGGCAATGTTAGAACCAACTTTACCGGCCAACACTACCGATAAAATGGTGGGAGAAAGCTCCAGTACAGTCATGTCCCGCGTGATCATCCCTATTACCGTTACGGGTATAAAATCGCTCACCAGGTTGTGTGCGGTTTGCACTGCCGTAACGGCGCCAATAAATAAAGATACCAAGGTAACTATGAACACTGAATTAATACCCACCGTTATGCATTCGTCTACCACCAGCCTGACGTAGACTTTGAATTTCTCGCGGCGGATGAAAAGTGAATACATTAATAACAGGTATCTCCCCAAATCTTTCATAACTCATGAAAATACTTTCAAGACATTTGGCAAATTACAACTATATTCACACAAACAAAACAGGTTTACATCTGAGTTAATCCATTATAACACGATATGAAAACAGCAGTTATCACCGGTGGCACAAAAGGAATTGGATATGCATTGGTAAATATTTTTGCTGCCCATGGTTTCCACGTCATTACTTGCTCAAGAAACAAAGAAGATTTAGATGTGCTTGACCGTACCATAAGAACCTCCCACCCCAAAGCTACCTTATATACTATGCCTGCAGACCTTTCGAAAAAAGAAGATATTATACGTTTTATAGCCTTTATCAAAAATAATTGCGCGGGAGTGGATGTGCTCATAAACAACACAGGAGTGTACACCCCCGGTCAGATACATAATGAGCCGGATGGAGTTTTAGAGAAGATGATTGAAACCAATGTTTACAGTGCCTATCATCTCACGCGTGGGCTGATAGGGGATATGATACAAAGAAAATCAGGACATATATTTAACATATGCTCTACAGCCAGCATTACTCCTTATGTGAACGGTGGTTCTTACTGTATATCTAAGTACGCACTGTATGGAATGACAAAAGTGCTGCGCGAAGAGATGAAGCCGCATAACATAAGAGTCACAGCTGTGCTGCCCGGCGCTACTTATACCAAGAGCTGGGAGGGGACAACATTGCCCGAACATCGTTTCATGAAAGCCGATGATGTGGCTCTTGCAATATGGCATACATACCATCTGCCCGAAGGTACAGTAGTGGAGGAAATTCTTATGAGACCTCAATTAGGAGATATCAGCTAATCCATTAACCTATGGAAAAAAACATCGCTTTCGAGCAGGCCCTTAAACTTGTGAATCAAACCTTGTGTAATGTATTCCTCACGGGAAAGGCAGGTACAGGGAAAACTACTTTTTTGCATCATATAAAAAATCATAGCCACAAGAAACTGGCAATCGTTGCACCTACCGGTGTTGCTGCCATTAATGCCGGTGGCATGACCATTCACTCTTTCTTTCAAATTCCCATGGGAAACTTTTTGCCCACTCTGCATTCTCCTCCTGAAGGCAATTTTTTTAATCGTAGCGGACTTTTAACTCAGTTAAAAATTAATGCTCACAAACGTGAACTCATAAAGGAGCTGGAACTGCTCATTATTGATGAGGTATCCATGTTACGCGCTGATTTGCTTGATGCAATACATCTCATATTGCAATTCATACGCAACAATTCTTCTCCATTCGGAGGGGTACAAGTGCTATTCATCGGAGACCTGTTTCAGCTTCCTCCTGTTGCCAGGGCAGAAGAGTGGAAAGTGCTATGCGAATATTACGAGAGTCCTTTCTTTCACAGCGCTCATTGCCTGAGAAATGTGGAACTCGTATGTATAGAATTGAAAAATATTTATCGTCAGCGCGATTCACATTTCATAGAGTTGCTTAACTCCATACGTACCAACTCAGTAACACAACAGCATATAGACTATCTCAACTCATTTTATAAACCGCATTTCTCCGTAGCTGATAAGGGAGAGTACATAACTATTACAACGCACAATAGTAAAGCGGAACAGATTAATTCAAACGAATTAAAAAAGTTTAAGAATAAAGAATATGTATTTGATGCTGAAATAAAAGGAGACTTCAACGAAAGTGCCGCCCCGGCCGATGTGCAGCTGCGTCTCAAAGAGGGTGCACAGGTAATGTGTATCCGAAACGACAAAGGGGAACAAAGCAGATATTATAACGGGAAAATAGGTATAGTGTCTAAAATAACGGAAACCCATCAAATATTTGTGCGTTTTTTCAAAGAAGATGGAGAAGTAGAAATAGAAAAAGAAACCTGGGAAAACATACGATATGTCTACAACTCTCAAACCGAAACGATAGAAAAGGAGGTGATTGGCACCTTCACTCAATATCCATTGAGGTTGGCGTGGGCCATTACCATTCACAAAAGTCAGGGGCTTACTTTTGAAAAAGCAGTGATTGACGCTGGGGCTTCATTTGCCCCGGGACAAGTATACGTAGCTCTCAGCCGGCTCACCTCTACCGATGGGCTGGTGCTGCTCTCACCCATCACCAGAGAGGCCATACAAACACATCAGGATGCACTCAGGCTGACCGCAGAACAGTTATCTGAAGAGACTATTCAAAATATTATACAACATGAACGGGTTGCTTATTTATATCAATTGATTTATAAAACATTCGATTTGAAAAAACCTCAGGAACACATTCAGCAGTGCTCTCAGGAGTTAGATAGCCGAAAGATTCCTAATCCTGATAAGGCTAAACTCTTATTTCATGACTTGGTAAATAGTTCGGTTGAATTGGCTTATACTTCAGAAAAATTTATTCTGCAATTAAGAAATATACTTGCTCAATCTTCAGCATCCTCACATGAAAAATTGAAAGAACGTGTGCGCCAAGCCGCCGAGTATTACAAAAAAGAAATTACTACGCATATTATTGAGCCACTAAAAAAATATATTGAAGAAACCAAGTCATTGCCTCGAACTAAAAAATACATAAATGACTTGAATGCTGTTCACAAAATGTGGATGTTGAAACTACAGAAGATGCAACGCATATCTGCAATACTTGAGGCGCTTGAAAACGAAAATGAATTAGAGATCGCATTTTCGTATTTTACAGAAAATACTTTTTACGATGAGAAGTCAGACAAATCAGAAATTTCTGTGCAGAAAAACAAAAAAGAAAAGGGCGCCACTCATAGATTAAGTTTAGAAATGTATAGATCAGGAAAAAGCATACAGCAAATAGCTACTGAGCGAAACTTAGCTCCTGCCACTATAGAGGGACATCTGGCGAGCTTTGTGCTTACCGGTGAAGTAGATGTATATGAACTGGTGAGCACAGAAAAAATGATTATTATTGAAAATGCCATTCATCAGTTAGATAGTTCTGTACCTTCACAAATAAAAAATTTTCTGGGTGATACGTATAGCTATGGAGAGATAAAGGCTGTGATTAACTTTTTAGAGAGGAAGAAAAACACTGTGTAGAAACCACTACTGCCAACTACTTGTATTGTGAAAGAGACAGATGTTGCTCTCTGACAAGATAGAGATGGAAATGAATGTAAATTCATTTATCCCGGATTTTTCGGTTGAATATACAACTTCTACACTGATTATTAATTTCAATATGGAATTTTCAAGGAGTTTTCGAAAGGGATTTCTTTTTTTGTGATGTAACCAAAACTTACGTAAGAAATGGATTACGAATACACGGACAAATGTGTTACCCCTTGGGGTGGGATGCTACAAGTGAAGCGACTGCTTGGCAAGACGGGCATCAGGAAGGTTCTTGAAGAGTTGGGTTTACCGGAAG